>JAUVIG010000225.1 GCA_030592825.1 Chlorobiota bacterium
TGAAAGAAATTAATTAATAAGAGGTTGCCATATAATTAATGACTTATGAGAAATTATTCTTTAATAGAAATAACCAAATACTTTGACATCTTCCAAAAATCATCTGCATTGATAACCTTAAGCTTAATATATTTACCGTTGGCAGATTGTTCAAATTTATAAGAGCCTTCAGGATGATCGGTAATTAATTGAACTTTCTTTGTTTCGTTTAAAGAAAACTCCATAGTTTCTCTGATATCAACCTCAGTAAATTCAGATTCTTTCATTTTCACTTTTGTATTGCTTCCTATTCCTATAAATCCTCCGTCAGATTTTAAAATCCCTTTGTTTTTAAGATTTTTCTTCGTATCAATAATATAAAAGGCAGTATGCAATTTTACATCTTGATCTGTTATCAGAGAATCTTTCATTACATTTTCAAATGACATTTCTGCAAGACTGCTGTCCATTGCTGCAATTTTTAGATTTAATTCAGTAATATCAATATTTTTTTGTACCAATTGCGAACGTAAGTCAGTTAATTCAATATCTTTTTGAACAATACTGTTATTAAGAAGCTTAATTGTAGTTCTTAATTCTTTATTTTTTGAATTCGACTTATCCATTTTATTTCTTAAATAAGCCAGTTTCTTTTTGTTTTCTTGCATTAATTCATATATAGCCAAAATATCGTTATTTATAGCTTCAACATCTGTGTCTTCAAGTTCAATATCTCCTGTTGTTTGGGTTGTAATAATATTTTCTTTTTCCTTAATTTCATTCAAATTCATTTGAATTTCATTAAATGCTTTTAAATATTCATTCATTGCAACCTGATCTTCAGATGTTATACTCATCAAACTGTCAACTTGACTTTTTAGTCTGATTTCTTCTTTGCTTTCACCGCATGCAAACATAAGCGGAATTAATAATAAAAAAAGATAATGTTTCATAATAGATATTTTTATAGATTTATAAATTATTGTAATTGTTTTATATTGCTTTCATTGTTACATTGCTTTTGGTGAGAATTTGCTCCGAAGCATTTCGGAGGCTTACACCATTGTTAAAATGTTTTATAGTTTTTATTACATACTGCAAGCACCTTTAAACTTTAAACTTTGAACTTTATAACTCACCATATACAAACTTACTCTTTAAATCAGTATAAATAAATAACCGACAATAAGTCCAATCAGCACATTTACAAGTTTCGCAACTAAAAAACTTTTACCCGATTCAGCCAATAAAGGAATTGAACCGTGACCGTCTTGAACAATAGAATTCGTTAACAAAACCGCAAAAGGTATTATGCCTGATGCAAATAAACTGATAAAAATGATATGCGGCCCGCTTTCCGGTATTAATCCGATTAAAGCCGCTATTAAAATCACAAAATAAATATTCCCTTTTATCCAATATCTTACATCAATAAATTCATTCAAAAAATGCAACACTAAAAATGCACTGAATGTCCATAATAATAATCGTAAAAAATGCTTTTTTATTACATGTCCCCACAAATGTTTTTTTAAAAAATGATCCGGTACAGTGAAAGCAATGAATAAACCTATTAAACTTACAATAAAAAAAGTGATTTTTTCCCATCCCCAATGTAAATGTTCCTCATGTTGACGTTCCTTTTCTTCCTGATAATCAATTTGGTCATTAATATGCAATTGATCTTTTGTGTAATGTGTATCCTCAGTATGTTCAGTTTCAATTATTGTAAGATTGTGTTCATGAAAATCTGCTCCGAAAAATAACAAGGAAAGAAAAGCCATTCCGAAAACAATTAAAACAGCTCTTTGCCAAATCATTTTTTTGATCTGAATAAATATTGTTTTCGGATCACAGCACACACATTCAGGTTCATTATTATGAACGAATTTATGATCCATAGTTCGCCCTATAAACTTTTTCTCTCTGAAAATCAATTGAATTATAAAACCGGAAATTATAGAAATTGCAAAGATAATAATCATTAGCTTTAGTGCTGTTGAAGGAATCATTGCAAACATCACAAATGCTTCATCACCTGAAGTAGCAATAAGTGCCGTAATCAGAGCAGCTATACCAATAGTTCTGTGAACATACATTGATACAACGGCAAAAGTGCCGAGACAACCCGGAATAATTCCCAGAAAAGCAGCCAATATTATTTGCAACCACGGATTTTTTGAAAAAAAACTTGAATGCTTTCCTTTAGTCAGAACAATAATATATTCTATCACAAGCATCATCACCAATACAAATACGGTGATCATTACAGCTTGCTTTACAATTGTCAATAAAAACATTAATTCACTTTAAATGATTTGAATATTTTTCAATATCAAGTTTTTTTACTTTTATTTTTCTCATACCTTTAGGTAATACCGGATCGTATCCTGAAGTACCCCAAGGATGACATTTCGATAATCGTTTTAATCCTAAGAAAAAACCCCTGATTCCATGAATCCTGACAGCTTCAATTACATATTCCGAACAAGTTGGGATATGCCTGCAACTTGCAGGTGTAAAAGGTGATATCCCGTATTTATAAATCTTTACGGGAAAAACAGCAATATAAAATAATATTTTTTTAATAATTCTCATTTCAGCTTTCAAAAATATATAATATCTTGATATTTAACCACAATTAATTCACCATGTATAAAAAAAGTTTGTTTTTTTGCCGTATAAGAAGTATTTTTACAAGTTCCGCTGAAATTTTAACATATAAAAGTTGAAAAATTTTATTTCATATACATTAGTAATTTTTTTTTCTTCACTATTTATTTTAACAGGTTTAAAAACTAAAAACTTGTTAAATAATTCTAAACAAAAAATTGAGAAATCATTTTCAGAAAAAGATACAAACATAAACAAATTACCGGAAGGTTATCAATACATAAGCAACTTTTCATTTAAAAAAAATAAAAAAATAAGCTCTGTAACACAAGACAGTTCCGGAGTAATGCTTTTTACAAATAACACCGGAATAATGTTTTTTGACGGTAAAAATGAAAGAAATCTTTCTATAAAAGATGCTCCTAATATTATAAAAAAAGATAAAAAAACTAACTCCTTTTTTATTGCTTGCAGAAAAGGATTCGGAATGCTAACTAATGGCAAAACAGGTGCTTATATTTATCAATCACTATCTGAAAAAAGAAGACATAATGAAAATTATTCAGATATAATTATTACATCCGAAAAAATATTCTTTATTAATGAAAAAAAAATTGTAAGTATTAAACCGGATAATCCTGAAGAAACTACTATAGAATATTTTGATGAAAATAACACCATTAATCATGCATTTGAACATAAGGGTAATGTATATTTAAATCTCAATAATTCCGGAATTCATATTTTTAAAAATGATTCAATAATTCAAATAGTTAATAATACTGTTTTTTCTGATTATGAGATTTTATTTGATATTCCGTTTAATGAATCATTAATATTAGGAACATCTGATAATGAATTGTTCTTATTCGACGGAAATAAATACAGCCGTTTTAATACATCATCAGATGATTATATAAAAGAAAGTGTAATAACCGGAGGTACTGATTATGATAAAGATTGGTTTGTAATTACAACATTAAACGGAGGAGCAGTAATTATCAATAAAAATACAGGTAATGCAGAATATACCATAAACTACAGAACAGGCTTACTTGATGATGAAATAATAACATCATATGTCTGTAACAGCGGAGGTCTTTGGCTTTCACATGAATACGGAATTAGCAGAGCAGCATTTGATGTGCCGGTAAAAAACTTTGGTAATTATCCGGGTATTCAAGGAAAAATAAATTCAATACAGGTTTTTGACAGCACTCTTTATGTTGCAACAGGTGAAGGCTTATATTATTTATCAGAAATAAAAAGTTATGATGAAGTTAAAATTGCAACAGATAAATGGGTAAAATCAAGAATTAAAATAAACGCAAATACAAATAATATTTCTCCGGCATATAACATTGTCTCTGATACCGATGATGAAATTAATGAAGATGATTCTGAAGATGCAGGTTTTTTTAAACGTTGGAGAAAAAGAAGAGATAAAAAGAAAGAAAATGATGAAACAGATGATGATATAACAGAACCCGAAGCAACAGATGACAATTATGAGGACTCCCGTACTAAAGAGGACAGGTATAAAACAGAGTATAAAAAAGTAACTGAATACCGGAAAATATATGAATTACAATCCGTTAAATATTCATATAAAAAAATATCCGGTATTAACAGTAAATGTAAATTTTTAAAACCTTTTAACAACGGGTTACTTGCAGTAACAAACTCAGGTCTATATTTTGTCAAAGGACACGAAACAAAAACAATTATTCCGGATGAATATATCTATGATATTTCCGGAAAAGCAACAGACAATATAATCTTTGCAGCAACTTCAAAAGGAATATATAAAATACACAAATCAAGTAATAATATATCAGCATATAAAATCGAAAACGAAAAACCGGAATATAAAAAGATTAAAAGATTATATAAAATTAATGATACCGCAATATGGGCAGGATATTTAAATAAACTGTTTCTGTTTAAATTCAAAAAAAACAGAATAAGTTCTTCAGAGCAGTTTACATTGAATTCAGATATAAATGAAGACGTAATTATTACAAAATACAAGAACAGACCGGTATTTATTTCGAGTGATAATGCTTTTTATTTAAATGATGAAATTAATGACATTGTTGAAGATAATGAATTAAACAAATTAATCAGAAATGCTGACAATGTATATTTTACATCAGATACAAGCTATATTATTTACGGACAAAATAATTCAGTTTCTCAAATAAATATTGATCAACCATTGCCTTATTTGAAATATGCTTGGCTGTTTGACTATGTTGAAAATCTAACTTTTGATAATGCTTATAACATTTGGCTTGTTTCAAGAGATAATATGATTTATAAGATCAGCCCTGAAAAATACAGTAACCGTAATTTTAATATTAGTATTATTGATATTAAAGATAAAGAAGAAAATTCTTTAGATAACTTTTCGGATATAAAATTAGGCAGTAACTACAAAAGAATAACAATATACCTTTCTTCTCCCTGTTTTTTTAAAAATGATTTTGTAACGTATTATTACGGTATTGATACAAACAATGAAAAAGATTTTATAGAATCGTCTATATCAAAAATTATAATTCCGGAACTTACTCCGGGTAATCATATCATATATTTATTTGCAGTAAACGAAATAAACGAAAAGAGTGAAACTATCAAGATTAATATTGAGATAAATCCCCCGTTTTGGCAAACTAACAAATTTTTAATTGCCGTTTTTGTTGTATTTATCTTATTAATTTCATTATCAATTTCAGGGATATACAGAAGAAGACAACGAAAGATCAAAGAATATAACGAAATTCTGGAACTTAAAGTAAAAGAAAGAACTACTGAAATTAATAAGCAAAATAAACAAATCCAAAAACAAAACTCTGAAATTATTGATCAAAACAGAAAGATCGTTTATCAAAATGATGAGATTACCGGAAGTATAAGATATGCCGGGAAAATACAAAAAGCAGCACTTCCGGAAACTGATATTCAATCTAAATATTTATCAGGATTTTTTAACTTATTTAAACCAAGAGATATTGTAAGCGGTGATTTTTATTGGATGACAGAAGCTCAAAACAGATTATTCATTGCTGCAGTTGATTGTACGGGACATGGTGTTCCGGGAGGGTTTTTGAGTATGTTGGGAATTTCATTTCTAAATGAAATAGTAATTGACATGAGCAAAAAAACAGAAGATATTAAAGCTGCCGACATATTAAATGTGCTGAGAAATAAAATGATTACTACTTTAAGCCAACATAATGAACATACAACACATGACGGCATGGATATGGCTTTGATAATTATCGACAAAGAAAATATGTTGCTTAATTATGCAGGTGCTAATAATCCGGCATATATTATCAGAAAAAATCAATTAAGTAAGATAACAGCAAACAGAATGCCTATTGGTTTCAATAAAAAATTGAATGATATAGATTTTACCAATAAATTTTTAAAGTTAAAAATGAATGATTCAATTTATTTATTTTCTGACGGATATGCCGATCAATTCGGTGGTGAAAATAATAAAAAATTCAACTCAAGACGTTTTAGAGAATTATTACTTCACTTGCAGAAATTTCCTATGGTACAACAAAAAAATATAGCAGATACTATTCTGAAAAGATGGCAAAAAGATAATATTCAAATTGATGATATTTTATTAATAGGTATTCAAATTTAATTAAGGTAACCTCTAATAATTAATTTGCATCAAGATTTTCAGAGTTTTTTATAGACGATTGAAATTTATGAAGCACTATCGGGATAATGCAAGAAAATTTCAAGAAGTATCCGGAAAACTCTGAAAA
>JAUVIG010000232.1 GCA_030592825.1 Chlorobiota bacterium
AATGTTCAGTGTCAATAAATCGATTTGTTGAAGTTACCATTCCTCCGAATATTGTGTTTCCGTCATTCATGTCTTTTTGAAGTCTACCCGCAAAATAGTTTGTATATGGTTCAACAACTTCTTTTCTTCTTTCGCCGTTGAGGTCAATTTCTGCATATTCTTTATTTGTAAAATTCTCAATGATACCGATTGATAATCCTTTTTTTGTTTTTCCTGTTAACTTTAATGCACCCAAAATACGTGTATTATCAGGCATGTTCACGTATTCTTCATCTGCTGTTTCAGGATAATAATGAGGGCTGCTTCCTAACCTTCTGGAATAGAAAAGATTATCACTTGACCAAGGGCTGCCGCCGGGAGTGATTTCATAATCTGTAATATTACTGCCTTCAACAAAAAATGGCCTTTTTTCATCAAAGAAAGTTTCAAAAGCCGTTAAATTTACTTCCGACGGATCAGCTTCAACTTGTCCGAAATCCGGGTTTACGGCAAAGTCCAAAATCAAATCATTTGTTATACCGATTTTTCCGTCAATTCCTGCATTAAAACCAAAATCCTTTCCGTCGGCAAAAGGATTTCCTTCTTCATTTTCATACAGTTCAAATTTTGAAGAAAAATAAGGGGCGATTTCAATTTGACGTTTAGGTTTAAGATTAGTCAGCCCGTTTAATTCTCCGAATCTGCTTACCCATCCTGATGTTTCTTTTGAGATGTGTTGCCAAATACTCCATTCATCTTTTCTGAAAATATATCTTCCTACTTCTAATCCCCATACTTGATTTTCTTTCTTACTAAATCTTAATTGACTTAAAGGTATTTTCATCTCTGCCGACCAGCCATAATTTGTTATTGCTGTTTTTACAGTCCATAATGGATCCCATGTATCATCGTCATCGTGTAAATTATCATTTGAGGTAACAGCATCATTTCTGACACCCGCTGCATTTACCGCAAATACGAATGCTGTTTTTTTATCATAATAGCTGTCAAATTGAACTACAACAAGATCACCGTCCCAACTGTCTCTCCTTGATAAACGTTTTTCAATCTTCTCGGATTCTGTATCATAAGCTTTTATTGCTACATATATGTTATTCTCATCATATAATATTTTAAATTCGGTTTTTTGGGAAGGTTTTTCCCCTTCATTTGGCTCATATTGTGTAAAGTCTCCCGTCCATTCCACTTGATTCCAAACAGTTTCATCAAAATTGCCGTCAATTTTTATTATTGAAGCATCAACTTTTTCTGTTGTAAATATTCTTTGTTGACTATTAACTGTAATTGATGAAGTCAAAATTACTAAAATTAAAAAAAATATTTTTTTCATATGTTTATTTTATAACTTTCAAAAGTCATATAATTTTTTGCGTGAGCAAAAATCACAATAAAAATAATTATTCAGTTGTGTGTTGAAAATTTTTTTTTAATCATGGAAGTTTCATCAGATTAAATTAAAATTTTTATGTTAAAGACGAAAATTATTAATAATTGTTACAATTTACAAAAATAATTGTTTCAAATATCACATTAATTTTTAATTGGCCATATAATAATATCTAAATAGCATGTTGTTCTTTACCAACAACATGAATTATTCTATTTTTGTTGTTTGTATCATATAAAACATTGTTCATTTAACAAAACTTACCGGTATTTATTTTATTTATTCTGTTAATTTATTTTGCATTACTTTTGTAAAAAATAATTATTGTGAAATTTTATCAATTTATAAAAAATATTGATTATAAAAGAATAGGCTATCATGTTCTTTTTTGGGTAGTGATAAGTGTTTTTTATGATGCCGTATCTTCAATTGTGTCGGAAAGACCTTTTTTTGAGATGTTGGCGCATGATTTTAAATTTTTTTTCCCCAGTGATGTATTAGGCGTTTATATTACATTATATATATTAATTCCCGGACTGTTACTGAAAAGAAAATATACGCAATTTATAATTTTTTTATTACTGTTTTTAGGTTTTTTAATGATAGTAATTACTTTACCTCTTCAATATCTCGGACTTTTTCTTGAATATCAGGAGAAGTTTTTAGAGGCCGGAAGGCTGTTTCCTACATTGTATGATTATATAAGTCATAACTTTTTAATAGCATTAACTGTTAAATTAATGATTATTGGACTTGCATCTTCAATAAAAATTGCAAAGAATTGGTTCAAATCTCAAAAAAAACAACAAAATCTGTTAAAAGAAAAATTTGAAGTTGATTTGCAGTTGAAAGAAGCAGAGCTTAAATTTCTTAAGTCGCAAATTAATCCGCATTTTTTGTTCAATGCTTTAAATAACCTTTACAGCCTTACTCTTGAGAAATCGTCAAAAGCACCTGAAGTTGTTTTAAAAATATCTTCACTTTTAGATTATGTTCTGTATGAATGTAATGTACCAAAGATTGATCTCGACAGAGAAATTGAAAATATTAAAAACTATATTGATCTTCAAAAGATCAGGTATGGTAATGATACTAATATTAAATTAAGTGTTGAAGGAGACATATCCGATATTCAAATTGCACCTTTATTGATTCTTCCCTTAGTTGAAAATGCCTTTAAACACGGAGTAGATAAGAATGTAGGTAAGGGATACATTTATATTGATATTAAAGTTGCTGATAATGCAACGCTGGATCTGTCGGTTAAAAACAGCTTGAAAGGAGAAAATAATCATGAAGGTGACGGTATTGGTTTAACAAATCTTCGTAAAAGATTGGAATTGCAATATCCCGATAAACATAGTTTTTCTCTGGGATTAACAGATGAGAGTTGTATTTCTGATCTTAAATTGAAACTTTATTAAACAAAGTTTAAGTTAAAAATGATAATATTTTTTTTTTATTTTAGAGAATTAATTTTCTTTGCAAATCACAATTTACTTATTTACTAATTAAAATTTTTTATTATGTCAGACATTGCCTCAAGAGTAAAAGCAATTATTATAGATAAATTAGGTGTTGAAGAAAGTGAAGTTACCCTGGAAGCCAGTTTTACTGATGATCTCGGAGCAGACTCACTTGATACTGTTGAGTTAATCATGGAATTTGAAAAAGAATTTAATATTGCAATTCCTGATGACAAAGCTGAAGCTATTGCTACTGTTGGTGAAGCTGTAAGCTATATCGAAGAGAATTCAAAATAATTTTATTTGAGGATTACAATATTTTATAGTAATCCTCTTTCTCTTTTTTTTTAAATTTTTATATGGAATTAAAACGTGTTGTCGTAACCGGTCTTGGTACAATTAATTCTATTGGTCATGATTCCAAAGAGACTTGGGAAAACATGATTAAAGGAGTTAGTGGTGCAGGCCCTATCACAAATTTTGATGCAAGTAAATTTAAAACAAAATTTGCCTGTGAAGTCAAAAATTATGACCCGCTAAAATATTTTAAGAAACCTGAAGCCAGGAAACTTGATAAATTTACACAGTTTGCAATTATTGCAGCTGATGAAGCAGTTAAAGATGCAAATTTTAACTTTGATCAAATAAATCCGGACAGAGCAGGGGTAATTTGGGCATCAGGAATAGGAGGTTTGCAGACATTTAAAGATGAGGTCGTTGAATATGTTGAGAATGATTATACTCCTCGATTCAACCCGTTTTTTATTCCGAAAATGATAGCAGATATTGCTGCCGGTCATATATCAATAAAATATGATTTCAGAGGACCGAATTATGCAACAGTTTCTGCATGTGCATCATCTTCACATTCACTCATAGATGCATATAATCTTATCCGTCTGGGCAAAGCAGATATTTTTGTAACCGGAGGGTCAGAGCATGCTGTTACTGAAGCAGGTATAGGCGGATTTAATGCTATGAGAGCAATTTCCACAAGAAATGATGATCCTAAAACTGCTTCCAGACCTTTTGATATTGGGAGAGACGGATTTGTTATTGGTGACGGAGGTGCTGCTTTAGTACTTGAAGAATATGAACATGCCGTAAAACGAGGTGCAAAAATTTATGCTGAATTTGCAGGCGGCGGCATGACCGGAGATGCTCACCATATTACAGCTCCGCATCCTGAAGGCAGAGGGGCTGCAATGGTAATGAAAGTTACATTAGAAGATGCTGAAATGACTCCTGATCAAATTGATTATATTAATCTTCACGGAACATCTACAGGATTAGGCGATATTGCAGAACCTAAAGCGGTATTAGATGTTTTTGGAGAGCATGCTTATAATTTGAGTATCAGTTCAACAAAATCAATGACAGGACATCTTTTGGGAGCAACCGGTGCGCTTGAAGCTTTAGCCTCTGTTATGGCAATTAAAACCGGTGATATTCCGCCGACAATTAATCTATTTGAACTGGACCCGAATATTGATTCAAAACTTGATTTTACCTTTAATAAAACGAAACATCGTGAAATTAGAGCAGCATTAAGTAATACTTTCGGTTTTGGCGGACATAATGCTTCAATAATTATTAAAAAATTTGAATAATATTATTTTGTGTTGAGTTTTTTTAAAAAAAAATCTGTTAATAGAGATTACTACAAAAAATTAACAAAACTCCTCGGTTTTAAACCAAAGAATGAAAATCTTTATGTGTTGGCATTCACACATAAATCTGCCGAATCATTAGAAAGTGACGGTTATTGTGCTAATTATGAACGCCTTGAATACTTAGGGGATGCCATTTTAGATGCTGCAATCAGCGAATTGCTTTACAAAAGATTTCCGTCTGCAGATGAAGGCTTTCTTACACAAATGCGTACCAAAATAGTAAACGGTAAAAGTTTAACTGAACTGGCAAAAAAGCTTCAAATTGAAAAATTATTATTTGTAAAATCATCTAAAAATATAACTGAAAGGATTTATGAAGATGCTTTTGAAGCGCTAATCGGTGCAATATATTTAGACCGAGGATTTAAATATGTTATTCAATTTGTAACTCAAAAAATATTGGTTGAGCATATTAATTTAAATCAATTAAAGTTTATTGATACAAATTATAAAAGTCGTATTATTGAGTGGTCTCAAAAACATAAAATATCAATCGAATTTTGTACGGATGAAAACTCTGATGATTCCAAGAGTTTTATCTCAAAATTGAAAATTTATGATAAAGTAATTGCTGAAGGTAACGGATACTCAAAAAAGGAAGCAGAACAAAGCGCTTCAAAACTTGCTTTATCAAAAATTAAAGCCGATGATTTTATACTTGAAGTTTGAAAAAGACAATTAAAATAAAAAATGAAATCAATATACCTGAAAAAGTAATTGGTATATCATCTCAAAGCAGCGATTATCACATTGCATGGGAGATAAATAATATATTGAATATCAGCTTGTTTAAGCTATCTGAAAAAGCTTTTGCCGATAAGAAATTAAATAAAGAAATACCGATAAAATTATATTATTTTAAAGATGATAATTCACGAAAATATTATCTTTTGGAAAATAATACAAACGGCAGAAGTTTATTCTTAAGTTTGAAACATATTGATTATTTATTGATAATTGATCCCGAATCAGATGATGTAAAAGAATATGTTACAAAACTTTCTGCCCCTAAAGCCTTTTTAGGTTGTTTCTCAATAGAATTAAATAAATCCCAAATAAAACAATTAAAAGACATACTGATAAAATAACATTGCTGTATTTCAAACAGATAACTTTTTTGTGGTTTACTTTTCTAATATTTTTGCTTCTACACGTCTGTTCAATTGTCGTCCTGTGGATGAGTTATTATCGGCTCTGGGTTGAAGCTCTCCATAACCGACAGCTACTATTTGTGATAGATTTACACCTCTTGTTAACATATAATCAACAACTGATTGAGCACGTCTTTGAGATAATTTTTGGTTGAAACTTTCGGAACCTTGGCTGTCTGTATGTCCTGATATTTCTACCCTGATATTTTTATACTTTGACATCAGGTCTGCCAACCTTTTTAATTCCGGAAATGATTCCGGTCTCAGTTTAGCTTTTCCTGAATCGAAAAATACATTGTTTAATACAATTTTAGCTCCTACACCCATAGGCTGTAATTGAATATCTTTTCTGATAACTTGATGAATTGAAGTATCAGCAATTATAAAATTTTCAGAATGGAAGAAATAATCAGGAGCACCTGCAGTTAATGCATAATCTTTTCCG
>JAUVIG010000500.1 GCA_030592825.1 Chlorobiota bacterium
CTAAAATAATACTGAAACATATGCACAAACGGCATAAAAAACGTAAACAAGCTATTGATTATAGTTACAGAAAACAACGTGAAAAAGAAAAAAGTTTAACTTCATAAAGTAGAACTAAAAAATAAATTTATTAGTATGGAAACTATAGATATGTCATTGGTTGATTGGTCAAGGGCGCAATTTGCTTTAACAGCAATTTATCACTGGTTATTTGTTCCGCTTACACTTGGTTTATCTTTTATAGTTGCTTTTATGCACTATAAATATTATAAGACAAAATCAATAAAGTGGAAAAACACAACTAAATTCTGGATGAAACTGTTTGGAATAAATTTCGCAATCGGAGTAGCAACCGGGATTATTCTTGAGTTTGAGTTTGGAACAAACTGGTCAAATTATTCGTGGATAGTAGGAGATATTTTTGGTGCTCCGCTTGCAATTGAAGGAATTTTAGCCTTTTTTCTTGAATCTACATTCATTGCAGTAATGTTTTTTGGTTGGGATAGAGTAAGTAAAAAATTCCACATGCTTTCATCATGGTTTGTTGCAATAGGTTCTAACCTTTCAGCATTATGGATATTGGTAGCCAATGCATGGATGCAAAATCCGGTGGGTACGCAATTCAATCCGGATACAGCTCGCAACGAAATGGTGGATTTTTGGGAGATATTGTTCTCACCTACAGCAATTTATAAGTTCTTGCACACTATAACAAACGGATATGTAGTTGCATCTTTATTTGTAATTGGAATTAGTGCATGGTTTATTCTTAAAGGTAGGCATACAGACTTTGCAAAAAGGAGTATGCGAATAGCCGCAACTTTCGGATTGTTTGCAGCGCTTGCTCTTGCCTATACAGGAGACGGTTCTGCATATAATACAGCAAAAGACCAACCAATGAAACTTGCAGCCATGGAAGGGCTTTACGAAGGAGGTTCCGAGCAAGGTCTGATAACAGTTGGGATGTTGACTCCGGGCAAAAAATACAATGATGATAAAGATGATTATGTCTTTGCCTTAAAAATACCGGATTTCTTGTCATACCTTTCAACAAGAAATTTTGACGGATATGTACCGGGTATAAACAATATTATTGACGGCGATAAAGAACACGGTTTAATTCCTGTTGAAGAGAGAATGATGAAAGGGAAGATTGCAATAAATGCATTAAAGGAATATAAGATTGCTGAAAATAAGGAAGATAAAGCAAAAGCTCTTATAACTTTCAGAGAAAACTACAGTCATTTCGGATATGGTTTTTTGCCCGATAAAGAATCAGCTATCCCAAATGTTCCTCTAACTTTTTACAGTTTTCATCTGATGGTAGGTTTTGGTTTTTATTTCATATTGTTTTTTGCAATAATTCTGTATTTTACAGTAAAACAGACCATTGACATGAGAAGATTTTGGTTGAAACTTGCAGTTTGGACAATCCCTCTTGGTTATATAGCATCTGAATTGGGATGGATAGTTGCTGAAGTTGGTCGCCAACCCTGGACAATACAGGATCTTTTACCAACTATGGCCTCCACATCTCATTTAAGTACTGCCACAGTACAAATTACATTTTGGCTTTTTGCCGCATTATTCACTGTCCTGTTAATTGCTGAATTAAAAATTATGTTTCATCAAATTAAATTAGGACCAAAAGAAGAAGGAGTTAATCATGTTTGAAAACTTATCATATCTCGTATTACAACAATATTGGTGGATAATAGTATCATTATTAGCATCTTTATTGGTGCTGTTAATGTTTGTGCAAGGAGGACAAACTCTGTTTTCTCAATTATCCAAGAACGAAACAGAAAAGTCCTTGTTGGTCAATTCCATAGGACGCAAATGGGATATTACTTTTACTACACTTGTAACATTCGGAGGAGCGTTTTTTGCTTCATTCCCCCTGTTTTATTCTACAAGTTTCGGAGGAGCATATTGGGTTTGGACTATAATATTATTTAGTTTTATTATTCAGGCAGTATCTTATGAATACAGAACAAAATCACAAAATTTCCTCGGACGTAAAACTTATGATACTTTTTTATTTATAAACGGAGTAGTTGCACCAATTTTAATTGGTATAGCTGTAGGAACATTTTTTACAGGTTCCGAATTTTCTGTTGATAAATTAAATATCACAAATGTCGGCGACCCTGTTATTTCAAGATGGCAAACAGCAGCTCACGGACTTGAGGCAGCTCTGAATATTACAAATTTAAGTCTCGGTCTTGCCATTTTCTTTTTATCTCGTTTGTCAGCAGGTTTATATTTTATCAATAATATTGATAATGAAGCTATTGTAAAAAGAGCATCGAAACAAGTTAAAATATGTGCGATACCGTTCCTTGTCTTTTTCTTGTTATTTGTAGCTTTAATTCTGACAAAAGAAGGTTTTGCCGTCAATCCGGATACAAGTGAAGTATTTATGGAGAAATTCAAGTACCTGCATAATTTTATAGAAATGCCGGTAGTATTAATTATGTTTCTAATTGGTGTTGCAGGGGTTTTATACGGGATTTTTACAGGAGCTTTTAAATCATCCGGCAAAGGAATTTGGTTTAGCGGCATTGGAACTGTACTTACTGTTCTTGCTCTTCTGATATCGGCAGGATTCAATAATACAGCTTTCTATCCGTCAACTTACGATTTACAATCTTCACTTACAATACAAAATGCGTCATCAAGCGAATATACTTTAACAGTAATGAGTTATGTTTCATTATTAGTGCCTTTTGTTATTGCTTATATTTGGTACACATGGAAATCAATGAATAAAAAGAAAGTAAGTGAAGACGATATAACAGGTGATGATATGGCATATTGATCTTGATTTTTATAAAAAAAGAAACATGGAAAAAATCAGCAAAACAGATAAACATTTATCAAAACACGGGATAAAACCGTCTTATCAAAGGATTCAAATATTTGACTATCTGATAAAAAACAGAAATCATCCGACTGTTGATATGATTTACAAGGAATTAGTCGAAGAAATTCCAACCTTATCAAAAACAACAGTTTATAATACTTTAAAATTGTTTCAAGAAAAAGGAATTGTTTTAATAATTAATATTGAAGACAACGAAACCCGATTTGATGCAGACATTTCAAATCACGGGCATTTTAAGTGTAAAAATTGTGGAGAAATATTTGACTTTGAATTAAGTGAAAATAAGCTTAATTTCGTAAATCTTAAAA
>JAUVIG010000346.1 GCA_030592825.1 Chlorobiota bacterium
AGTTCCGTGAAAATCATTACGAGGAGAACCAACTATTACCGTATCTCTTGAAACTGCTACCGAACGTCCGAAATTATCACCTGCAGCTACATCATTTGCAACAAGTTTTGCGTCTTGTTCCCAAGTTCCGGCATTGTTATAAAACACATAAGCCGAACCGTTACATTCGGGCCACGGGTCATGATAAGCTCCTACAACAGCATATTCTTCAGCAATAGAGACAGAAATTCCGAAATATTCATGAGTTTGCGGGTCTTCATCGTCAGCAATCAAAATATCAGTTTGTTCCCACGTTCCTGTATTATGAAAAATATAAGCAGCGTCATTATTAGCACCAATAATTGCATAATCTTCGTAAACAGCAACTGCCCAACCAAAACGGTCGTCTAATTGCGGGGCAAGTGTTTTTAATTTACTGTCAAATTCCCAAGTTCCGCTGTTATTATAATATGTATATACTGCACCGCTCGAATTGTGAGTGTCATCATCACCATAAGCTCCGACAATTGCATAATCGCCTGAAATTGCTACGGAATAACCAAAATAATCACGGGCTTCTCCGTCACTTGCAGTAAATTTTGATACTTCACCCCAATTATCGGCTCCGCCTTCATCTTTATAAAAAATATAAGCCGCTCCGCTTTCTTCACCGTTGTCATCTTTCTTATATGCCCCAACAACAGCATAATCTCCTGAAATACTAACCGAATAACCAAATTCGTCATCTTCGGCACCGTCACTTGGAGCAAGTTTTTTAATTTGTTCCCAAGTATCAACGTTTTTATGAAAAATATAAGCAAAACCGCTTTCTTCACTGTGTGAATTATTTTGATGTGCTCCTACAACAGCATAATCTCCTGAAACAGCTACTGTATATCCGAATTCATCATAATTAAGGCCGTCATCTGCCATTATTTTTTGCGTTTCAATTACTACTGACGGATTTGTCGAACTGCCGACAGTTAAAGTTGCTGATGAACTGTTTATACTTGCATGAGTATTAGTTACAACGCATCTGTATTGATTATCGTTCATATCCAATATTGCTCCTGTAATATTAAGTGTAGAAGTAGTTGCATTACTGTAAACACCGGCATTGGAAATATTATTAAAACCGGTTCCTTCGTTCAACTGCCATTGATAACTGTCTGCATTTGCTGCGATTACATAAAAACTTGCATTTTCATCAACATTTATCGTAACATTATACGGACCGGCAACAATAAACGGGTCTTCTGTTAAATAATAAACATAAGCCGAACCGGAAACGTCACCATTATCGTCATCACCATAAGCTCCAAGTATTACAGAGTTGCCGGAAATATTTACTGAATAACCCAATCTGTCGCCAACTTCACCATCGCTTGCCAGTAGTTTGAAAATTTGAGACCAAGAAGTTCCGGTGTCAGTATATACATAAGCTGCACCGCTTGTTGTACCGTTATCATCTCTTGCATGAGCACCCACAACAACTGTGTCACCGTAAATTGATACCGAAGTTCCGAACAAATCACCGCTCGCACCATCATCGGCAGTAAGTTTGGTTACTTGCGTGCATATTCCTGAATTATTTTCAAAAATATAAGCAGCACCGTTTAGGTCAGGATGTGGCTCATGATATGCTCCAATTACGACATAATTATCTGAAATAGCAACAGACGACCCAAAGTGGTCATTTTCAGTAACATCGGAAGAAGTGATTTTCTCAACTTGTGCCCAACCGCTGTTATAATAAAAAATATATGCTGCTCCGCTGTTTGCACCGTTGTCATCATCGTTCATTGCACCAATAACTGCATAATCACCTGCAATAAAAACAGATGTTCCTAATTTATCTCCTTGGTCATTTCCTGTGATTGTTAATTTTGTTTCATCCCAAGAAGTTCCGTTGTTGTGATAGATATACCCGGCACCGCTTATTAATCCGTTATCGTCATCACCGTAAGCACCTATAAGTATGTAGTCTCCGGAAACAGACACTGAATACCCGAAATAATCTTCGGTTTCACCGTCGCTTGCTGTAAGTTTTGTTAATTCTTCCCATGTTCCGGCATTGTTATAAAAGATGTATGCTGAACCGGATTCATCTCCGTTATCATCATCCATGTATGCACCTACAACAGCATAATTTCCGTCAATATCAACCGAATAGCCGAATTCATCATCTGCCGCTCCGTCAGAGGGAATTAATTTGGCAGTTTGAATCCAAGTTCCGCCGTCATTTTCATATATATATGCTGAACCACTTTCATCACCTTGTGTATTATTCTGATGTGCTCCTACTATTGCATAATTTCCTGATGTTGCAACTGAAAATCCGAAATTATCACCTGCTTTTCCGTCATCTGCAATAAATTTGTTAAACTCTGTTGTTTGCGCATTACTTGATAAAATTAATGCAAATACAACAGCTAAAATTGTTGAAATCTTTTTCATGTTAATTTAATTAAGTTAAAAATTATTGAATACTATAATTTGAAAGTTCGATATTAATATAAGACTAATTTTGTCAGAGAAACTTAATTTGCGTCTGTATCTTTATCAGATTTCTTTTTTTCGTTAATAATATTTGGTTTTGAAATAGTAATATTTAATTCTTTAAACCTCTTGATAATTTTTTTTAAAACTTTATTTTGAAGTTCTACATTTTCAAGGCTTTTTTTTTCTGTAATATTTTCATTTTCTTCTTCCATAATATTTTTTTGTCAATATTAACGGAAACTATCATATTAACAATAAAAACGATGTATTCAATAAGTTGCAATATAGGTTTCAATAAGTTGCATCCAAGCCTAACTGGCAGACTGACAGGCATATACACAATACGGACTATAGGATGGCAATTAGAGTTTGAGGAGAAATGTAACTAAATTTTCATCAGTTTGAAGATTTAATTTTTTTCTTAATCGGTGTCTTGTGGTCTTTATTCCGCTTTCTGATTTGAATGTAATTGCTGCAATTTCCTTTGTAGAAAGATTAAGACGTAATAAGGCTGCTAATTTTATTTCTGAAGGTGTTAAATCAGGACATATTTCAAAAAGTTTTATATTAAAGTTTTCATTCACATTTTTAAAAGCTGTTTCAAATTCATTCCATATATTTTCACGAGAATGAATTTCAATATCTTTTATTACTTTATTTATTTGTTTTTTGTTTTCAATTGTAAACTTTTGTCCAACTGTAGTGAGTTTTTTTATAAATCCCTGTAAAATTTCATTATTTCGTAAAATAACTAAAGATTTTGAAACTAAATCCTTGTTTTTTCCTGCAATTTCATTTTCTAAAATGGTTCTTTCTTTTTCTTTTATTTCAAATTCTTGGGTTTTAATTTGTTTCTCTTTTTTCAGCAATTCATTTTTATGTTTTAATGCTTTGTTTTTAAATAAATATATCAGAAGCAGACTTGTTATTATCAGCAAAATTGAAAAAATTGCTGCTGATAAAATATATATTCTTTGTTTATGTAATCTGTTTTTGTTTTTTAATAATTCAATTTCAATCCCTTTCTCACGGGTTTGATATTTATACTCATTTTCAAGAATAGTTCTTTCCTTATCTTCTGAGTAAATCTCTTTAAAAATATTATTATGTTCAGATAAATAAAAGTAAGCTGAATCAAATTTACCGGTTTTTACATACAAATCTGACAGCACTTTGCAAGCATCTGATTTTAATGTTTTATTGCCGACTTTTATTGACATATTATATGCTTTTTCAGCGTATTCCAAAGAAGTTTCAATTTTATTATTTTCAAGTTCTAATTTACTTAAATTTATCATTATTAGTGTCATGCCATATTTTTCATCCAAGCTTTCATATATTGCAAAAGCACTTGTTAATAAATTAAAAGCTTCAGAAATAAGCCCGGTTTTTATATAAAAATTACCTAAACTCATTTTTGAACTTGCAATTCGTCTTAAATCTCCTGATTTTAGTCGAATATTTAAGGCTAATTTGTAATATTCAAGTGCTTTTTCATAGTTTCCCGTATTTTCATAAAGACTTCCCAAAGAATTATAGACAGTTGCTGTACCTTTTTGGTCATTAAGTTGATTTTTTATTTTTAAGGATTTGGTAAAATATTTCAAGGCTGTGTCGTAATTACCTTGTGTCTTATGAATTTTGCCTAATAAGTTAAGGCAACCGGAAATTCCTTTCTTATCATTAAGTTTTTTTTTGATTTGAATTGCTTTCTTTGAATAATTTATCGCCTTATCAAAATTTGATAAAAAAGCATTAGTTCCTGAAATATTATAATATGTTTCTGAAATTTCATAATCTGCATTAATTTTTTTAAAATATATTAATGCCGAGTCGAAATAATTCAACGCTTCAAAATAATTATCATTATAATAATGTATTCTCCCAAGCCTTAAAAAACTGTTCCCGATGCCGGTCGTATAGTTTATTTTTCTTGATTTTTTTAAAGCCTCCTCAGCATATATTTTTGCAACATTATTATCAATGCTTACAAGTTTATGACAATTGTTA
>JAUVIG010000554.1 GCA_030592825.1 Chlorobiota bacterium
AACTTTTTATCGTATATTTCTCTCAAAAGATCATATTCATCATGATAAGCAAGATCATCAATATGGATTACTTGTTCAATGATTTTCTTACGAAGTACTTGACTGAATTTAACGATAGTTCTTGCCGGGTCTTTCTTATAATCATCAAAATAATCGTCCAAAGTGATTGGTTTACCGAATTTTACAATTAATTTAGACCTAAAGTTCCAATAGTTTGAATAATATATTCCTGTTGGTATAATTTGAACACCTGCTTTAAAATCATTTTCTTCTTCTGTCATAAAAGCTATCCGTTGAATACCTTTCTTAAGTTGATGAACATGCTTAGTATCAAAATGTTGTGCTTCCGGAAAAATTACAACACGCTTATTAAGTTTCAAAACCTCAATGGTTTTATTATATATAATTTCATTCAATTTCAATTTTTCTTTACCGTCTCTCATTCTGTAAACAGGCAAAATTTTAATGGCAAAAAGCATTTTTGCTATTCGAGGATTTTTAAAGATATCTGATCTTGCTAAAAACACAGGTTGTGAATCTTGTGCAAAAATAATTGCTAAAGCATCCATTAAAGCATTTTGATGGTTAGGTGCAATAAGTACCGGCTTATCTTTCGGGATATTCTCAACTCCAATATAAGTAACTTTTTTATAATAAAAGAAATCATGCACAAACTTGGCATACATCTTTAATAATGTATATCCTAAAGTTTTCTTTTCAACTTTTCCTAAATTCATAATCAAATAATTTTACTGCAAAACTATTAAATTTCTTGAAACATCCATGATTGATTTTTAACACACACAAGCATAATTATACGGCAAAAGTTACAGATAACATGAACCTTGCGTATTGTGGATGTTCCTTCTGATTTTTAAAAATAATTAAATATAAACAGATGAAACCATAATTATTCAACAGATTAAATCAAAAATGTAAAAAAACTTCTCAAGTGGTTGAGACATTTTTTTATTTGTCTTCAATTCAAGTCTAAAGCAAAATCATGCACCGCTTTATCAAATTTTCTTATTTTTGCTGTTCAAAATAAAAAATAACATAAATCAAAAAAATGGACAGCAAACTATTCAATAAGATATTTGAAGAAAGCATTAATAAATATCATATTAAAGATGATATAACAGTTATATTTACATCAAATTATAAAGAATCTGACATTGAATATCTTCTTGATAAAAAAAATTGGATAGATACGGTTCAATGGCATTTAGAAGATATTATCAGAGAACCGTCCATTGATCCGGAAAAAGCACTTGTGATTAAAAGAATGATTGATAAATCAAACCAAGACAGAACTGATCTTGTAGAATTAATTGATGATTATTTCTTCGAATATTTTAAAAATGTTGTGCCAAAAAATAATGCTTTTATTGCAACGGAAACTCCTGCATGGGCAATTGACCGCCTTTCAATATTAAATTTGAAAATTTACCATATGCAAGAAGAAGCCGAAAGAACTGATGCTGATGCTGAACATCGTGAAAAATGTTCGTTTAAATTAAAGGTACTGCTTCAACAAAGAGAAGACCTTTCGCTTGCTCTTAATCAACTTTTTTCAAATATTAAAACAGGAAAATCCGTTATTAAGACTTACAAACAAATGAAAATGTATAATGACCCCGGTTTAAATCCGTTTTTGAGAAAATCAGAATAAAACAGATAAGTGTAAAGTTATAAAGTGCTTTTTTTTGAAAGAGACAACTTTTTTGCGAGTTACGAATTGAGAGTTTAAACAAAACACATTAAACGCACATGAAAATCTTAATTATCAGATTATCTGCTATGGGTGATGTTGCCTTAAGTGTTCCCGTTGTTAAAGCTTTGTCAAATCAACATCATAATATCGAAATCTGCTTGCTTACAAGAAAACTCTTCAATCCTTTTTTTTCAGGTATTAATAATTTAAAAATCATAAATCCTGATCTTAACGGAAAACATAAAGGGCTACACGGACTTTTCAAACTTTATAAAGACATAAAAAGTGAATTTAAACCCGATGTTATAATTGATATTCATGATGTATTAAGAACTCGAATATTAAGAGCCTTTTTCAAATTTTCAGGAATTAAAAGTTATAAAATTGATAAAGGCAGAAAAGAAAAAAAACTTCTTACAAAAAAACATAATAAAACCCTGAAGCAATTAAAGCATACAACTCAAAGATATGCTGATACTTTATTAAAAGCCGGAATAAATATTAAGCTTGATTTTACTTTACAAACAAGTGAATTCAGTTTAAGCGGTAAAGCAAATGAACTATTAAATAAAAATAAGAAAAAAATCGGAATTGCTCCTTTTGCTAAACATTTACAAAAGCAATATCCCATTGAGAAGAGCAAAGAAGTAATTCAGATGTTTGCAAGAAAAGAATATCAGGTTTATATATTCGGTGGCGATAAAACTGAAAAGAAGATTGCAGAAGAAATTCAAGATGCTTGTAAAAATGTTATTTCATTGCCGGGGAAACTTTCATTGCAAGAAGAAATTGCCTGTATGGATCATATGGATTTGATGATAAGTATGGATTCGGCAAATATGCATATTGCTGCTTTAACAAATACAAAAATTGTATCAATTTGGGGTGCTACTCATCCTTTTGCAGGTTTTACTCCTTTTATTTCAAAAGACAGATTTTATATTATACAAAACGAGGAACTGAATTGCAGACCGTGTTCCGTTTTCGGTAATAAACCATGCTACAAAAAAACTCTTGAATGTTTTGAAACAATTAAACCTGAAAAAATTGTTGAAGTTTGTGAAAAAATTTTGAATCGCTGAAACTTCACTTAAC
>JAUVIG010000079.1 GCA_030592825.1 Chlorobiota bacterium
ATACCGGATTGGAGAAACGGATTGGATATTTTGGAATTACCGACATGGGGAAATTTATCGAAAGGAACGCAATGGTCTGATCTTTTTGATTTAAATGAAAACGTAATGTATCTTTCTCTGTATCGTGACTTTGATAATATAGTGCAGGTTGATGTGGAAAATTTTGAATTCAAAAATTATGGTGATTTTACAATTGAAGAACAATTGGAATTTGATGAAAACGGCAACGATATCAATGAACCCGGAGAATCAGTTGAAATAATTCTATACTTATCTGTAGATTTTATTTCAACAGGTGTATCCGGAACAATTTCCTGTTCAAATCCGGATATTGTCATCGGTTCTCCTACAGTAAATTTTGGAAATATTAATCCCGATGAGATTATTTCGAACTTTAATGATCCGTTTGAGATTGAGATTTCTGAAGATGCTGTTTCGCAAGATGTAGTTTTGATTTTATCTTTAACTACTGATTATGATTATGTATTTGAAACTAATGTCATAATAACAATAAGCTCTGTAAACTCTATTGATGACAATTTAAATAACACTGCAACTCAAATGTATAAGTTACAAAATTATCCTAATCCGTTTAATTCAAGTACAACTATTTCTTTTCAAATTAACAAGCAGTCAAACGAACAAATAGAATTAAATATTTATAATTTGAGAGGACAAAAAGTAAAAAATATTCCATTAAGCTTGTGTCATTATGAGCTTGTCAACGGACAAAACAGAAACAATTATTCAATTATATGGAACGGAACAGATGATACCGGAAAACCTGTTTCTCCGGGAATATATTTTTGTAACCTTAATATTGATAACAAATCAGTTGCTGCAAAACGAATAATTTTAATAAAATAATATGAAAATGAAAACATCAAAAACAAATTTGAGTAAATTAAAACAAATCGGTATTTTACTTTTAATTTTTAGCTTTTCGCTGAATTCTTTTTCACAAAAAGAGAAAATTACAC
This sequence comes from Chlorobiota bacterium, assembly GCA_030592825.1. GTDB lineage: Bacteria > Bacteroidota > Bacteroidia > Bacteroidales > JAADGE01 > JAADGE01. The sequence goes on from JAUVIG010000079.1 coordinate 981, forward strand.
TTGGTGAAAAAATCACAATTCATTCTAAAATCCTGAATGAAGACAGGATAATATTAATCTCACTGCCGGATAATTATACTGACACTGATAGAAAAATCCCTGTATTATATGTCCTTGACGGGAATATACATTTTCGTCAAGCATCCGGTGCAGCAGACTACATGAGGAGGCAGGGTTTAGCCCCGGAAATGATAGTAGTTGCTGTAACAAATGTGGACAGGAATCGTGATTTTTCTCCTGTTCACAGTGACAGAATACCTACAAGCGGAGGTGCCGAAAAATTTCATAACTTTCTGAAAAAGGAACTTATATCTTATGTGGATAAAAATTACAGAGCATCTAAATACAAAATATTAATGGGGCATTCTCTCGGCGGAGTATTTGCAACATATTCCCTACTCGAATATCCTGATGTTTTTGATGCATATATAGCTGTCAGTCCTTATCTTCAATATGCAGATAATTACATCAATAGTCAGGCCGAATTAAAATTAAAAAAGGAATATGCTAAACCTAAAAGTTTTTATATGACCGTAGGTGAAGAACCGGAATATTTAAAAGTTTTGGATGAGTTTTCAGAACTTATTAAAGAAAAATCCGATAATGCAATAAACTTACTGTATGTTCAAATGCAAAGCGAAAATCATGGTACAACGCCTTATTTAAGCCTATTTAATGGTCTCCGATTCACTTTTTCAGATTGGATACTTCCGAAAGAAACCGTCTCAAAGGGGTTACAAGCAATTGACGAGCATTATAAGCAGGTTTCAAAAAAATATAATTATGAGGTGATAACTCCGGAAAATACAATAAATCTTTTGGGATATCAATATTTACAGGCAGGTGAAACGGAAAAAGCAATTGAAATTTTCAAAAAAAATGTAACCCGTTTTCCGAACTCGGCAAATGTGTATGACAGCCTTGGAGAAGCTTACGAAAAAAACGAACAATTTAAACTTGCAAAAAAGAACTATCAAAAAGCATATGATTTAGGTATTGTGCAATTACACAGAGCAACTTTAATTTATAAGCAAAATTTGGAAAGAGTGTCAAAACTTGTGGTTAAATAAAACTTCAAATGATTTAGTAAATTATCACTCAAAATATTATAGATATGAAAAAAATTTATCTAATAATCAGTTTTACACTGATAAGCATAGTTGGTTTTTCACAAAACCTCCTGAATAATCCCGAAAGCGTTGTTTATGACTCAATATCTGATTACTGGTTTGCATCAAATTGGGGAGACGGAAATATTGTCAGAATAGACAATTCGGGACAGCAAACATATTTAAGTGAAAAATTAAGTTCAACTGCCGGATTGCATATTGTTGGTGATACTTTATTTGTATCATCAAACGAAGGTGATTCTTTAGGAGTAGTTGGTTTTTTGCTGACAACGGGCGAACCTGTTTTTTATACTAATATTCCGGAAAAAGTGTTATTAAATGACATTACCGGTGACCAATCCGGATATCTGTATGTAACAGATTGCGAAGCAGATAAAATATATAAAGTTAGAATAAGTGATGAGACATATACAACTTTTGTAAATTCTGACTTGGGCTATCCGAACGGAATATTGTATGATGCTCCGAATGACAGATTATTAGTAACAAATTGTACTTCACCAAACGGGCCGATTAAAGCAGTTAATATGACAGATTCAACTGTTTCAACAGTTGTAGAAACCGGATATGCCGCCGACGGATTAACTGTTGACAGCAGAGGTAATTTTTATTTTTCGTCATGGGCAACAGATAAGGTTTATCGCTATGACGAATCTTTTACAAATCCGCCCGAAGTGGTGTCAAGCGGACATAACAACCCTGCTGATATATTTGTAAATAAACAAGATAATATTCTGGCAATCCCAAATTTTCACGGTAATGTAATAGATTTTGTTCAACTTGGTTTTGTAATAAACATTCCCGATGACCAACCAACAATCCAAACAGGTATTGATGTTGCAGAACAAGGGGATACTGTTTTAGTTGCTCCCGGAACTTATTATGAAAATATAAATTTTAAAGGGAAGAATATTGTTGTAGCAAGTAATTTTGTTTACACATCGGATTTTGATGATATTGAAAATACAATTATTAACGGAAGCACACCGGAAACAACTGATACTGCAAGTTGTGTAATATTTTGTTCAGGCGAAGATTCTACAGCTGTTTTACAAGGTTTTACAATTACACAAGGCACAGGGACACATTGGATTGACCCGCAATTTCCTGCATGGACATGGCATAGCGGAGGCGGAATTTTTATTTTCCAAAGTTCACCAACATTAAAAAATAATTATATTATTGATAATCATGTTGATGACGTTTTGGGTACAAACGGAGCTTCCGGAGGAGGAATTTGCTTCTACGGCGGAAATCCTTTTATTGTAAATAATATAATCCGAAATAATACAGCTTTGTACGGTGCCGGTGTTGTAATTGATTATGCGGGTTGCATATTTAAAAATAATATTGTTGCAGAAAATTCCGGCGGGCAAGATTACGGCGGCGGCGGTTTTTGGACTATCGGCAATGGTTCATCGCCGATTATTATCGAAAACAATACAATTGTGAATAATGAATCGGTTTCAAACGGCGGAGCTATGTATTTATGGTCAACTCATCTTACAGCAAGGAATAATATTATTTGGGGAAATATTCAAGCTTCGGGAGGTTTAATTTATCTCTATGACGGTGCAACAGTAGAAATTACGTATACTGATATTGAAGGCGGCTATACAGGTAACGGCAATATTGATATTACACCTCAATTTGAAAATACAAGTTATATTTTATCAGATGGTTCACCTTGTATTGATGCAGGTAATCCAAATACTGAATATAATGATATTGAAGACCCTGAAAATATTGGTTTTGCTTTATTTCCGAGTAAGGGAAATTTAACAAACGATATGGGAGCGTACGGTGGTCAAAATTGTATGTTGCTTGATAATACTACAAGTTCCGGTATCGAAAAACTTCAAAAAAATAGTAACTTAAGCTTTAAATGTTTCCCTAATCCGTTTAACGAACATATTGAAATACAATATACTTTAAATAATGTTTTACAAATTGAAATTACAATTAAAGATACTTCAGGTCGTACAATAAAAAACTTATTAAATAAACATAATCAAGCAGGTACATTCTCAATTATTTGGAACGGCACAACTGACAGCGGAAATTCTGTTAAGCCCGGAATTTATTTTATAAAGATTAAAGCCGGAGAATCTGAACAGATTAAAAAAGTAGTATTTCAGAGACAGTAATTATTAACTATTTAAAAATTTAATCCTATGAAACTTATCAAACTTTTAATTATTTTGCTTATAAGCACAAATTTTGTTGCAGGACAAGAGTTAATGGAAGAAGTTGAATGTGCTTCTTATGATGCTGACTCAAAAACTTATGTTTTATCTTGTTGGGGAAACGGTAAAATTATAAAAATCGGAGAAGACAGAATTCCGCATGAATTTCTTGATGTAGGAGCTCATGCACTTGGGAGCACAGTTTATAATAATGTTATTTATGTTTCGCTTGGTACAAGTATAAAAGGCTTTGATTTTGATACAGAATTAGAAGTGTTTAATGTAAATGTAAGCGGTTCACACCAACTTGACGGAATGAATGCCGACAGTAACGGAAACTTATATGTTGCTGATTTTCACTATGCCGGCTCTGATGATTATATCTGGAAAATTGATTTATCAACCGGGGCTTATGAAATTTTTGCGGAAGACGGTTTAGAAGAAGGTCTCCAAGATGTTATTGTCGATGAGGCCAATAACAGACTTATTGTGGTTTCGTATTATGAAAACACAGACATTCAAGCAGTTGATATGACTACAGGAGAGGTTACGGCACTTGTTGAAAATTCAGTAGGGAATTACGATGGTGTAGCAATGGACACTGACGGAAACTTATATTTATCTTCCGGCGAATATTTGGAATACGGTGATGTTATTATGTACGATGCAAGCTTTGAAAATCCGCCCGTTGTTATTGATGCACATTATCTCGGACCTGCAAATCTTTGTTATAACCCTGACAGAGACGAATTATGTGTTCCGATTCTTTTTGAACATAAAGCTGTTTTTATTAAATTAATTGATTTTGAAGAGCATACAATTGATAATAGTTTTGCTTCTCCTGCAGGAATGTTTATTTATGATGTTGATTCAGACGGAAACGAAGATATAACAGGAGCAGGTGCAGACGGAGGAATTGTAGTTTATTATAATGACGGTAATTCTCCGATAAACTGGAATAAACAAATTGTTGATGCTGCTTTTGATACACCTTTAACAGTTTTCGCAGCAGATATTAACGGAGATGACGATATTGACCTTATTTCAGGCAGTTGGGGAAGCGACGGTCTTGTTTGGTGGGAAAACGACGGAAGTCAAAATTGGACAATACACGATATTGATCCTGAAACAGATAATATACACGAAGTATTTGTTGCTGATTTGAATAATGACAATTTTCCGGATGTTTTAATCGCTGCAGCTGCAACAAATGAGATTTCATGGTATGAAAATGATGAAAATCAAAATTGGACAAAACATATTATTGCGAATGATTTTATGGGTTCAAGGTCCGTTTATGCTTGCGACTTTGATAATGACGGTGATTTAGATTTAGCAGGTGCAGCACTTCTCGGAAATGATATCAGATGGTGGCGAAATGAAGGAGGTAATCCGATAGTGTGGACTGAATATTTAATAACAGATGAGTTTATTTTTGCTCACAGAGTTGATGTTGCTGATTATGATTTTGACGGTGATTTTGATATTATCGGCACAGCATATACCGATGGAATTACTTGGTGGAGAAATAACGGCGGAGACCCGATAATATGGTCTGAACATATTGTTGATGATACTTTTGCAGGTGCTGTTATTGCTTCCGGTGCCGATTTTGATGCTGACGGCGATTATGATGTTGCCGGAACTTCACAAGGACAACATGATGTTTCATGGTGGAGGAATAAAGGTTATCCGGAGCTTTATTATACAGAACAATCTTTAAATAATAATTTTGCGGAAGCCTGGCCCATGTACGCAAAAGATATTGACGGAGACGGCGATGTTGATATTGCAGCAGGAGGAAATAATGCAAATGCTTTTAAATGGTGGGAAAATGATTTATTCCCGGATGCAAATCAGGCACCTGTTGCTCACTTTACTGTTGATTTTAATAATATTTGTGTAAACAGTATTATTACTTTTCACGATTTTTCTTATGGAGATATTACTGCTTATGAATGGGATTTTGGAGAAGAAGCAAACCCTTTAACTGCAAATACTGTCGGGCCGCACGAAGTTACATACAATTCCGAAGGAGAAAAGATTGTTAGTTTAACTGTAAGTAATTCATTCGGCACATATACTAAAACAATAATTATTAATGCTGTTACAGAACTTGTTATTGAAGTTGAACCTGCCAATCCGCTTATTTGCGATGGCGGAAGTGTTGTTCTTGTTGCTTCCGGTGCAGACGATTTCATATGGTCTCCTCCCGACGGATTAAGTTCAACAACAGGAAGTGCAGTTATTGCTTCACCGTCTCAAACTACAACTTATACAGTAACCGGAACTCAAGGAACTTGTACCGGTTCAAGTGAAATTACGGTTTATATTACTGAAAACGAAAATGATGATATTTGTGATGCAATTCCTGTAATTACAGGCACAAACGGACCTTTTTCAAACAGATGTGCTTCTGCTGAAGCAAATGAACCTGTGCCTCCCTTAACAGGTTGTACCGGACAGCTTTCTTGGTGCAATGAAGGAGGAATACAAAATAGTTTATGGTTTACTGTTGTTGCACCCGAATCCGGAAGAATTTCTGTTGCAGCTCCCGGTTTTGACAATCAAATTGCTTTATATGAAGCTGATAATTGCAATGACTTATTTACCGGTTCATATACTTTGCTTGCTGCTAATGATGATTATGACACAAATGATTTTTCAGCTAAATTAACAGATGTTAGGGGTTTAATTCCGGATGATATTTATTGGCTTCAAGTTGACGGTTCTGCAGGCGGGCAAACAGGAGAATTTGAAATAATAGTTACTGAACTTCCTGCTGTTTCAACAGAACAATTAGGAGAAGATAAAATTGGACTTTATCCGAATCCTAATAAGGGTATTTTTGAGATAAAATCTAAATCAAACTTAAAAGGAGAAATTCAAATTTATTCTATTGACGGCAGAAGAGTTTATACACAAAAAACAGATAACTTATCCGGCAGTATTCTAATTGACATAAGTAATTATCCGTCCGGAATTTATAATCTGTTATTTATTAACGATGAATTTGTTTTTACAGAAATTTTGATAAAGCACTAAAGATTAATAGTTCGATGTTTTTTTGTAATTGTATGATAAGAAGCTGTTTCAGTAGCCCCGACTTTTAAGTCGGGGATTGGTTAAATATCACAATCACAGGACTTTAGTCCTTTTTCAATTTTGATATTTTGAAAATCTAACAAACTGTTAAAAGATAAAGTAGTATCTTTATTTTTCGGAGTATACTCAATATTAAAACTAAAATTATGCAATTCCTAAAAAAAACAATTATTATTATTTTTGTTACGCTTATCGGATTAAATTATAATTACTTATCAGCAAATCCGAAGAGTAATCAAGATACTACTAAAATTTTATTAATTGGAAGCAGTTATTTTAATTATAATAATCTGCAGAATTTAGTTAAAAATCTTGCAGACAGTTCCGGTATTAAAATTTTTATTGAAATGCACGGAAATAACGGACTCTATCTTTCTGACCATGCCGTAAGCAGCAGTACGGAAGCAAAAATAAATGAACGAGATTGGGATTATGTTATCTTGCAAGGAGTCGGCAGTTTAGTTGCTTATCCTGATTCCTTTACCGACCATCCCATATATCCTGCATTAATAACATTGCGTGATAAAATATATACAAATTGCGAATCTACTAAAATGGTATTTTGTATGCCTTGGGCTTTTGAAGACGGAATGACATGGTATCAAAATTGGACAGACACTTATGAAGACATGCAAATTCATATTTATAATAATACATTGCAATATTCAGAAGAAATTGGATTTGAAACATCGCCTGTTGGTTGGGCATGGTATGCAGTTCTTGAAGAATATAATTACCCACTCCACTATTTACATATGAGTGACTGGAATCATCCCTCACTAAAAGGTTCGTATTTAATGGCTTGCGTTATATACTCTGTTGTTTTTCAGGAAAGTACTGTTGGTATTCCTTATCACGGCGGTATATCGGAAGAAGAAGCAGATTATTTTCAGGCTGTTGCCTCCGATACTGTTCTGAATAATCTTGAACTTTGGAATATTACTCCAAATTCTTCTGATATTGAAAAAATATCAATACAAAACATGTTTCATTTATATCAAAATTATCCTAACCCGTTTAGTTCCAAAACAACATTTGAATTTTATTTACCCGAAAAAAATGAAATTGAAGTTGTAGTTTATGATATTACAGGTAAGAAAATAAAAATTTTGTTAAACGAAAAAAAATATGAAGGACATTATTCTGTATCATGGAACGGAAATAATGAAAGCGGTAAATTTGTCGGAAACGGTATTTATTTTTGCAAATTTGTTATCGGTAACGGAATAATAATTAGACAAATAATTCTGTTGAAATAGTTACACATTTTATAGTGAAAGTATAAGTCTAATTATTCAGACATATGGCAACCTCTAATAATCTTGATGCAAATTAATTATTAGAGGTTACCATATATACTTTTTGGTGATAGGGTATAATGTTTTTACAGTGTCTTCATATATAAATTACATAACGCAAGAAATATCAATAAGGTACTGTATAAAAAAAGAAAATGTTACATTCAAAAGAAAATATTGCGTTTTTCACAGTACCTCAAAATGATATCTAACCGCTAAAGCAGAAAAACAAAGTTGGAAATTCGGCATAAAAAATATTTCTTTGTTGTTGTGTGTTTTTACAAGAAAAATTCTATCTTTCGATGTAAAATTGTTTTAAATGAAACATCCGGGATTAATTTTAAACACACACGACCATGATTATTATACAAAATCTATTGATAACATGAACCTTGCGTGTTGTGGATGTTCCGGCTGATTTTTGAAAATAATTAATATAAACAGATGAAAAACATCAAACAAATTATATTTTTCTGCCTTTTTTTATTTTTTTCAGCATTATCTGTTTATGCACAAAACTTAACTGTTATTGACAGTTTAGAAAATGAACTCAAGAACGCTCCAGATGACAGTACAAAAGTTATAATTCTGAATAAACTTTGTCCGCATTATATTTTTTCAGATTTCGACAAAGCTCTTGATTATGCGAATAAAGCATTAAAAATTGCACAAAAAAGCAAGGAAAATAATTTAATAGGAGTAACATTAAACAATTACGGATTTATTTATTATTCAAAGAGTGATTATGTTTCCGCAACAGAAAAATTAATACTTGCAGTTGATATTTTTATCGAATCCGGTAATAAACTTGAATTAGCAAACAGTTATTACTTGCTTGGTAGTGTATATCATATTCAAGGTAATTACGAAAAATCGACTGAATATTTTTTCTTATCACTTGAATTATATGAAGAATTAGGCAACAATTCCGATACTGCAAATTTTTATAATATTATCGGATTAGTTTTTCTGAATCAGAAATATTATGATAAAGCCGAAAAATTCTTTAAAAAAAGTGCAAAACTTCATAAAAAATTAAATGATAAAACCGGTTTTGCTTATGCAATTAATAATCTCGGTATAGTATATTACGAAACACAACAATATGAACTTGCTTTAAAATATTTTAAGGAAACCGATGAAATAAATAAAGAACTTAATGATATTAAACTTGTTGCCGAAAGTTATAATAATATTGCTTTAATATACTTTGAAACAGGTCAATATAAAAAAGCCGATAAATTCTTTAATAAATCATTAAAAATAAAGAAAGAACTAAAAGATAAAGGGGAAATCAGCTCTGTATTAACAAGTTTGGCAAAGTTAAAAATTAAACAAAATTTAACTGATTCAGCAGAAATATATGCATTAAAGGCTTATAAAATATTTAAAGAATTAAATGCAAAATACGGTTTAAGTGAGACAACTTATGCTTTGTCTCAAATATATTCTTTAAAAAATGATTATAAAACAGCTTATGATTTTTCACAAGAGTATATAGCCATAAAAGACAGTATGTATAACAAAGAAAAAACCAAGATTATTAATGAAATTGAAACAAAACATGAAACTGCAAAAAAAGAAGAAGAAATTACTAGCTTAAACCTTGAGAAAAAACTGCAAAAATCTGTTATCAAACGACAACGAATAACAACAATTGCAGTTATCGTTTCTTTGATTCTGTTTTTTTTCCTGTCAATTTTTACATACAGGGGATACATTTTAAAGAGAAGAGCAAGCAATTTATTATCAGAGCAAAACAAAAGAATTGAAGAACACAGACAAGAAATTGTATTACAAAATGAAAAACTTGCAGAACAAGCCCGAAAACTAAAGGAATTAGATAAAATTAAATCAAATTTCTTTGCCAATATTTCGCATGAATTCAGAACTCCGCTAACTTTAATTGCGGGTCCTGTAGAACAATTGATACAGAAAAATAATTATCCCGAAATTAAACCTGATTTAGATATGGTTTATCGCCATTCTAAACGATTAAAACAATTAATTGACCAATTATTAGATATTTCCAAAATAGAAAGAGGTGCATTACAACTTAAAGTTGCCAAAGCTGATTTAACAGCATTTACGGGAACTTTGGTAAATACCTTTCATTCTTTTGCCGAAGAAAATGAAATTGACTTGCGATTTGAATCCGAAGAAAATGAATTATTTTGTTTGTTTGACAAAGATAAAATTGAGAAAATAATCGGGAACCTTGTTACAAATGCCGTAAAATTTACACCGCCCGGAGGAAAAGTTACCGTAAGATTAAATATAAAGGACAAGAAAGCCAATATTGACGTTGAAGATACGGGAAAAGGTATTTCAAAAGATAATCAAAAATTGATTTTTGAACGGTTTTATCGTTCGGAAGAACATAATTCCATAGGCGGAACCGGAATCGGCTTATCACTTGCTAAAGAATTAGTAACACTTCACAAAGGTGAAATTTTTGTTGAAAGTGTTGAAAGAAAAGGAACAAAATTTACAGTATCATTACAGATAAATGAAACTGCATATTCTTCCGATGAGATTGTTTCCGAAACACCGGAATTTATACCAAAAAAGGATACTTATATTGAGAAAAACAAACAGGAAGAATATATTAATCAAAAAACTGTAAGGAATAAGAAAAAAAACATTCTGATTGTTGAAGATAATGCTGATATGCGCAAATACATTACAGATAATTTGTCGGAATATAATATTGAACTTGCCGAAAACGGAAAAATAGGAATTGAAAAGGCAATAAGTTCAAATCCTGATTTAATAATTTCTGATGTAATGATGCCTGAAAAAAACGGTTATGAACTTACAAAAAAGCTTAAAAACAATAACGAAACAAGTCATATTCCCATAATCTTACTTACGGCAAAAGCATCAGAAGAAAGTGTAATTGAAGGATTGAGTTCCGAAGCAGATGATTATGTAAAAAAACCGTTCAGTGTAAACGAGCTAAAAGCAAGAGTAGCAAACTTGATAAGAATAAGAGAAAAATTAAGAGAAAAATTCCAAAAAAGTATTACTGTTAACCCCTCAGAAATTACAACTACTTCTGTTGATGAAGAATTTTTGCAAAAGGCATTACAAATTGTCGAAAATAATATTTCGGAATCGGAATTTGGTACAGAAAAATTCACTAAAGAAATCGGTATGAGCAGAACCGCACTGCATCGAAAGTTAAAAGCCCTGACCGACCAATCAACAACAGAATTTATCAGAATTATCAGATTAAAAAGGGCGGCTCAATTAATAAAACAAAATGCCG
>JAUVIG010000002.1 GCA_030592825.1 Chlorobiota bacterium
AGCCACAGCTATTAGTGCAACGGCAAGAAAACATGCCGTAATTATTTGGAACATGCTTTCAAAAGGTGAGCCATATAAACCACCGACAGAATATCTTTTTCTTGACCAAAAAAGAAAAATGAAATTAGCATCAAATATTAGAAGAAAAATTGCTAAATTTGAACTCAAACCCGAAGATGTCGGATTTAACTTAAACGCTGATTTTCAGTGATATAAATTTGACGTTAGTTGGAACTAAAAATAATAATGAGACATTTAACATTTTTACTAATATTCTTGATTGTAAGTAATCTTTCTTTCACGCAAACTTCAAAGACTGAACCTTTTATTTTTGAAACAGCTTTTGTTGATACTGCAATAAATTATCAGGAATCCAACGAATATGAATTAAAGAAGTTGGACATAGGGATGATAAATATTGAAAGCGGTAGAATTATAGCTTGTGATCCTATTGTAATGAATAATAGACCAGCTTTTACTCATACATTTCCGATTGGTGAATTTCCTGTTCAACTGGCAATTAAAAAAACAAACAATGATATTAGAGTAGCATTTAGTAGAATACTTTTTTCATACAATGATGTGACAAAATGGGAATTTGCACTTATTCCAGGACAAAAAAAAGTTGATATATTAGATTCAGTTTTTTATTGTTTTAGTGTTGATGCAGGATTAGCATTATTTATTGATGAACAAGCAAATATAAAATTTAACAAAAAAGGACATTCTAAATGGAAAAAAGTTTTTGTTGATATTGCAATGCAAAGAAATTTTGGATATATATATCATTTTGGAAAACACAATCTTGCTTTCTTTCCATCAGGTTATGGTGATGGTTGTTATGCAACATATATAGGATTTGACGAGAATGGTAAAATATGTAGACTTTTGATTGATTTTTCATTAATTGAATGGTGGAAGTAAAAGAAAATAACCCACAACAAACAAATAAACAACATGCGGTGCAGCAGTAATCCGCAAGGATAAAGGGAATTTGCATGGTCGCAAAAATTTTGAATTTAAAATAATTAATTAGGCAAAAATTTGTGCTTTGAGCAAACCGAGAAGTTGTCGGAATTTATTCCGCACATTGTTTAGCCAGTCGTTACCGCCAATTATTAAAGATTTGTACGCAAACAGATTCAAGAAATTATAAAACCATGAATATTTAATGAAGCACAATGAAAAAAGCACTGATAATAATTATTTTTCTTTTCGGGTCATTATCGGCAAAAAGCGATGTCATCTATTTTCCGTATCAATATACATTGGTCTCATATTCTGTTGAATTCATATATAGTGTAGAATGGGCAAAAAAGTTGAAGAGCAGTAATGTCCTTTGGGCGGGTACGGGAGTAGCAGGTTCTTTCTTTTATTTGAAAACACCGACAGCAGGTGTTGAAGTTGCATATGAGAGGAGATTCTATTTTAAGCCTGATTTATACAATCAATTTTTTATCAGTGGATATATAGGTGCCGCATATATGACTGATTTTAAAAATATCAACGATGTAGGTATTGTTCCCGGATTTAAGTTCAATTATAAGGTACAATTTAAGAATAATCTTATTTTAGAGCCATATGTAGGACTTTCCCTTCCGGTTACTGTTGGCTACTTACCTTTTCCGGTGGCCACGGTGGGATTACGATTGGGTATCTGTAAATTGAAAAAAGGAAATAAATTAAAATAAACGAACTGATTTGTTTATACATAAGGATAAAAAAAATAAAGGGCAAATTACAAAGTTGAAAGGTAGCAACAAGTAATAAGCACCGCAATCCGTCAGTTGACGGATGCTTTTATAAATAATTTAAGGGGTCAAAAGCCCAAAAATTTTGCTGCTTTTATAACTTGTAAGTATTTGCGAATTTAGACCTTACCTTTTTTTATACCAACGTTAGCGTTCATGCGGTGACGGAAACAGTATAAAAAAGATAATGGATTTAATTAAAACACATAATTAAAAAATACAATGATGAACAAACCTTTCCATAAGAAACACTGGGTAATTTTTATTTTAATCATATTGTTGGTGCTTGCTTCCGCTATTGCAGGATGGATAAGTGATACACTATATATTAACAATGCTCCGGACTTAATAATTAAATTAAAATATTATGATTTATCGCTTTTGATTATTGTGTTACCACTAAGTTTGATTGCTTCCATATTATCTATTCTTAATAGTCAGCCGGCTAGATTGTTTACTTTAGGATTAACTGTTTATTTAATCTTTACATATTGCGTGACTATATTTACATGTCGACAGAATAACCTGTTCTTGATATATATCGTAATTCTAAGTTTAAGTGCAATATATTTCTATAAAGGATTTATAGAAATTAACAAAACTTTTTTATACGAGGAAGACAAAAAACTATCAAAATTTGTGTCGATATCGCTTTTATTTAGTGCTGTATCTGGATATGGATATTGGCTTATCGATGCAATAAATTCACTTACATTTAGTACCAATGATATTATTGGATTCGATGTAAAAACACCTCAAGTATTAGATATGGCTTTTGTTTTACCATTCACGATATATGGAGCAGTAAAGCTTTGGAAAAATAAAGTTGAAGGGGCTATAATATCGTCAATAATGATGATTTTCTTTGTGTTTATAGGTATAAGTGTGGTTATAATGGAGTTTGCTTTAACCGCAGAAACAGGTATTGAATTAGATTATGGAAAAGTATATAGTTTTTCTTTTATCTCATTGCTGAATATAATCTTAACATTTCTGACATATAGAAAAGTCTCATTTAGAACAGAAAAAGAAGAATAATGCACGAAACGCTAACAATGTGTCATAAGTAATGGCGGGAGAAGTGCAAAATATTAACATTTGTGGCTCGCATCAACTTTATATAAGGTTGATACGAAAGTGCTCCGCAGTTCGCCACTGCTCATAGTGTGCCGAGAAGCAGTAATCGGCAATATTAAATTACTGCATGCTGTAATTAAGATGATGGAGTTCCGAAATCCTTCGGAATGACCCACCGAAGTCGTTGTACAGGCGATGGCTTCAAATCCGTCAGCTGACGGATGCTGTAGTAAAGAGCTATGGTGCTGAGCGTTTAGGAAAAGGTAGTCTGTGAGACTGTCAGGTATTAATAAAGGAGATGAACCAAAGTGAACCGGTGATGAGGTGTCGAGAAGTGGGAACATTCTGCCAAAAGCTACGGAGTATGAAACGGAGTTAAAACTTGTGATTTTTTACACAAAGTACGGAAGTTACCTGTTTACTTTCCGTACAGCAGGCGTCATTCAGCCGGCATAGCTTGTTCCGAACTTGTTTCGGGAAATTTTATTTAGGCTTAATTACGGAACTCGGGAACCTGCACAGCAATGCTAAGAGAAATACACAATCCTGAAAGCTTTCGGGAGAGGCAGAATATCGAAGTGTTGTGTAGGGGCGGACTAATTCGTAGTAGTGATGAAGTTTCTGTAATGAGAGTGGAGCGAAGGGATTAGCTAATATGATTTGCATCTTGCCAACTCAAAAAGAGGATGAGATTTTTATTGTAATTCATATTAGAAGAGCCGTATGACGGGAGACTGTCACAGCCTGTCCCGATTTTTCTTCGGGATACGGTTCTGTGAGAGGCTCGGGGTGAAATTCCCCTTGTCTACTCAACATACCAACGTTATCGCCGATTAAAATATGTTCCTTATCGATTTGGCTATACGTAGTGCGGGATTTATTGTACTAAACTTACAATCTACACCAATGTTTATTCTATATTCATATTTTCAATTTTATTACTAAACCCCGCATTACGTATGAGTCTTTATTATGGGCTTTTATTTATTTTCGAAATATCTTTTTAATAACCCATCAAAAGCTTTGCCATGCCTTGCTTCATCTTTGCACATTTCATAAGCTGTATCATGAATTGCATCAAGATTAAGTTCTTTTGCTTTTGTTGCAAGTATCTTCTTACCGTTACAAGCTCCATATTCTGCATCAACTCTCATTTTTAAATTAGTTTTTGTATCTGCAACATTTATGGTTTCATAAACATTTCGATATCGTCTTCTACATCACCAATACCTGCAATACCAAAGTTTTCAACTAAAACTTTAGCAACATTTGGTGATAAGAAAGCAGGTAATGTTGGTCCTAAATGAATATTTTTTACACCAAGATAAAGCAATGCTAATAATACGATTACAGCTTTCTGCTCATACCATGCAATATTATACGCAATAGGTAATTCGTTTATATTTCCTAATTCGAATACCTCTTTTAATTTAAGAGCAATAACAACCAATGAATATGAATCGTTACACTGTCCTGCATCTAACACACGCGGTATTCCGCCAATATCACCTAATTGCAGTTTGTTATAGCGATATTTTGCACAACCTGCAGTAAGAATTACTGTATCTTTAGGTAATTTTTCAGCAAATTCAGTATAATAGCTCCTGGTTTTATGGCGACCGTCACAACCTGCCATTACGAAGAATTTTTTTATTGCTCCTGATTTCACAGCATCAACAATTTTATCGGTAAGCTGAATAACTTGATTATGTGCAAAACCACCGACAATCTCTCCTTTTTCGATTTCTACAGGTGCTTCACAGGTTTTTGCCAGTTCAATAATTTCCGAAAAATCTTTACGTCCGTCTTCTTCTCTTTCAGCAATATGCTTAGATCCCGGATATCCCGAAGCCCCTGTTGTAAATACCCTTTCAGCATATTTAGCATTTTTTTGAGGAGGGACAATACAGTTCGTTGTAAAAAGAATCGGCCCGTTAAAACTTTCAAATTCTTCTTTTTGTTGCCACCAAGCATTTCCATAATTCCCAATAAAGTGAGAGTACTTTTTAAAAGCAGGATAATAATTTGCAGGCAACATTTCGCTGTGTGTATAAACATCAACACCTGTACCTTCGGTCCGGATAAGTAAATCTTCCATATCTCTAAGGTCGTGTCCGCTAATTAAAATACCCGGTTTATTACTTACACCAATATTTACTTTTGTAATTTCCGGATTTCCGTAAGTTGTTGTATTTGCTTTGTCTAAAAGAGCCATACCGTCAACACCGTATTTTCCGGTTTCAAGAACCAGAGCAACTAATTCATCAACACTTAAATTATCGTTGGTAGTATCTGTTAAAGCTTTCTGCATAAAAACATAAATCGAGTTATCTTCGTATTTTAGATTATACGCATGCTCGGTATAAGCTGCTAAACCTTTTAATCCGTAAATTACTAATTCGCGTAAGCTTCTGACATCTTCATTTTCGGTAGCTAAAACGCCCACTGAACCATTTTTAGCCTCAAATTCTTCGATAGTGTTTCCTGTCCATGTTGCTGATTCATGGATGTTTTCAGGAATTGTACCTCCGGCCTTGATATAAGCATCTTTAATTTCCTCACGAATTTTCAAACCCTCTCTAACAGCTTCAATAATACGATTGTTGTCGAAATTGGCATTTGTGATTGTCATAAACAAACCATCAAAAACAAATTTGTTAACTTTCTCATTTTCAATTCCTAATTTGCGTGCTTTAGCAGCGTAAATTGAAATTCCTTTTAAAACAAAAATCAAAAGATCCTGCATATTAGCTAAATCTTCTTTTTTACCGCAAACACCGGCAATTGTACAGCCTGTTCCTTTAGCTGTTTCCTGACATTGATAACAAAACATACTCATAATTTTAATTTTTAATTAGTAATTATTTATGCATTTTAATATTTGCAAAGTTAGAGTGGAAAATCTTAACAAAATGTAACTTTGGTTACATTTTACATATTTTCTTTACCTTTACAACTAAAAATGATTAACGAAATATCTGAAACACCTGTCTTCAAAGGAGTTAATACATCTGAAATAATCCGACTTTTAAACACAATACATTATCAGATTCATTCTTATGAGCCTGAACACATTATAGCATACAGTGGTGATAAGTGTGAAAAACTTTACATTTTGCTTGCCGGTAGTGTCAGAGGCGAAATGTTTAATTATACCGGGAAAAATATTGTAATTAGCGAAATTCATGCTCCCGATACTTTTGCCGAAGCATTTTTATTTGCTGACAAGAACAAACTACTGATAAATATTATCGCTAAAACAAGTGCTAAAATTCTTATAATTTATAAAAATGATTTACTCAAGCTTTTAAATAACAACAAAAAAATCTTGGATAATTATTTAAATATAACTTCTAACAGATTTGTAATTGTAACTGAGAAAATTAAATTTTTAATGATTAAATCTGTTAAAGCAAAACTTGCAAATTACATACTGGATTTAGAAAAAGAAAATGAGGGTAAAACAAGTTTTATGTTAGGAAAAACCCATAAAGAACTGGCAGCATTATTTGGTATCACAAGACCTGTTCTCACCAGGAATCTACTGCAACTTAAAAAAGATTCTTTTCTTGAAATAAAAAATAAGGAAATTAAAATAATCGACAGAGAAAGACTTATACAACTTTTAAACTAAAAGGCGATAACACGCAATATAAAAAATTGGGTGGAAAGTGGTAAATATAAACGAATTAACTCTAAACAAACGGTGTAGTAAACTGAAAGTTTGGTGTTTCAAACGGCAGATTTCGCCGAAAGTATTGATAATACAAAATTACAGGACAAACTGATTAATGCATTAAATAAATCAAAACCATTTCAGAATTTTAAACGGCAAATTGACAATTCAGGGGAATATCGACAATTTTGATTTGATTTCAAAAAAATGCGTTATATTGAGTGGGTCAAAGAACAATTGGACGATTATAACAGACTTGATAAGTATGAATAACATTGATTTGGAGAAAGAAATAAAAATGTTATCTTAAACTTTCTAATGCAACTTACTCCTCTTAATCAAATAAGGAACAAGTATTTCCTTAAAATTAGATTTAACATCGGCTTGAATGAAATCGATTTTATATTGTCCGCATTTTAATTTCAGCTTATTATAAAACTGTCCGGATGAGTTTTTGTAATAATCCCTCACTTCATTTGGATTTAGTTTTACGGTTTCGCCTGTTTCCATATCTATAAACTTATACGGGCGGTTATGATATTTAAATTCAGCTTCGTGTTCTTTATCTGTTACATGAAAGAGTATCACCTCATGTTTGTTGTGTTTGAGATGTTGCAAGGCTGAAAAAAGTTTTTCCGGATCTTCTGTGCTAAACATATCACTAAAGATAATTACAAGGGAACGTTTATGTATCTTGTCTGAAATTAAATGAAGTAATTCCGCAGGCTTGCTTTTTTTATTTAAAGGAATATCTCCAAAGGCTAATTGATTTAAATTTCCGTATAACATTCCGGAGTGAACAGAAGACATTTTTGTTTGCGTATGTAACTCAATTTCATCAGAAAAGAGTGTCAGACCTACAGCATCTCTTTGCTTTCTTAAAAGATGAATTAAAGATGCTGCACAATACACAGAAAACATAAGTTTAGTTTGCCTGTGCTTTTCTTTATAAGGAAATAACATGGAAGAAGAAGTATCAATAATAATGCGACTGCGGAGGTTGGTTTCTTCTTCATAACGCTTTACAAACATTTTATCTGTTTTGCCGTACAGTTTCCAGTCAATATTCTTAATTGATTCTCCGGTATTATACAATCGGTGTTCAGCAAATTCAACGGAAAATCCGTGAAAAGGACTTTTATGTAAGCCGGTAATAAAACCCTCAACTACCAGCTTTGCAAGAAGTTCAAGATTTTCAAATTGCTTGAGTTCGCTTATGTCATCTATGTTTTTCAAAATTCGGAATAAATGTTTATTACTGAATTTTTATAATATTGGTTCTAACTTCTCAATAAATTTCTTTTTAGGAACAGCACCAACCTGTTTATCAACAAGTTCCCCGTTTTTTATAAATAAAACGGTCGGGATATTTCTTATTCCGTATTTAATTGCAGTTTCTTTGTTTGAATCCACATCCAATTTAACCATTAATGCTTTGCCTTCATATTCTTGAGCTATTTCATCAATAATAGGATGTATCATTTTACAAGGACCGCACCAAGCTGCCCATAAGTCAACCATTACGGGAATATCCGATTGCAAAACTATTTCGTTAAAATTTTGATCTGTTACTTCTGTTATTGCCATAATAATATTTTTTTAGTTGAATAATTGCAAAAGTAAAAAAAACAGCTTTCATATTTCAAAAAATTTCAAAAATTAATTGTCTTTTTTAATTATTTAAGCATTATCGCATTTAATCATTAAAATCAGTTAGATAACTATATTTACAATAAGATATTTTCATAAAATAATGGTAGAACCTTAATTGTGTGTTTTACCAACTGCTTCCTGCACCACCGCCTCCGGAACTTCCTCCTCCCCAAGAAGAACTGCCGCCGCTCCAAGAAGATGACGAAGAGCCTGAACTTGATGATGAGGTTTTAGTTTTTTTAGCAATTGTGTATGTATATACTTTAGCATGACCGCAGTTTGTGCATTTATAAGACTTTTCACCCGTTCCTGTACTTGAATAAGTTGGTTGTCTGATAACCTTATCATAAACTTTATAATATGTTTTGAATTTGCACTTAGGACAAGCATTATATTTTGAAAACCAACGTTTATAGGCTTGAATCAAAATATCATCTTCTTCTCCTGAAACCCAAACATCATAATCAATTGATCTGACCTTTTCTTCAGAAATTTGACCTTTTTTAAGATATTTATCTTCTTCGTTTTCTGTAAGTTTATGCATTATCAGCCCGGTTTTTTCACTGATTCTTGGTGTATTACGCCATCTCTCCGTAATTATTCTGACAATTATATAAACAACAATAAAAGGAACAGGAAATAAAATAAACCAAATATATAAGCGAAATAATCTCAATCTTTGATATCTGTTAAAATAATCTTTTTCTAAAATGCTGATAAGTAATAATATAAAAAACAAAACCAGTACAGCTGCAATGATTATAAAATAAAGAATAAGAATTCCTCTGTTTCTTTCGTAAAAACTATAATCACAGTCAGATTCATCTTTATAATTGTAATCATTTGAGGTGTCGGTACTTTCTGTGTCTGAAGGTATTATCTCTTCTGCACGTCCCATAAATATTCTAACAACTTCTTTTGTTCCGTCAATAATTCCTTGACCGTAATCTGCCTCTTTAAATCTCGGGATCATGTATTCTTGTTGAATATCGTAGCATTTTGCATCAGAAAGAATTTGTTCTGTTCTGTAGCCTGTTTCAAATTCAATACGCCTTTGATCCTTAACAAATAAGATCAACAGACCGTTATCTGTTTCAGCATTGCCTATTCCCCAATGATTGAACAGTTCTGTTGCAAATGTTTTAGGAACTTCAGCTCCAATTGATTGCAGCATAACTATTGCGATTTCTGCTTTTGATGAATCTTGAACTTCCTGAATGATACTATCCAAAAATGCAAGTTCAGAACTTGTTAAAATATTATCAGGATTTGAAACAAAACCCTTGCCGCTTTGTTTGGGATCAGGAACAGTTTGCACCGTCCATTGTGAAAAGGAATACAAATTAAGAAACAGTATTCCGACAATTAATGTTATTATTTTTCTCATTATTTATTATTTTATAAAACGTTCTTAAAATTTATATCAATATTGTTTAATTAAGAAATAAGGCGTTGTTTATTAATTAGTTATGTCTGTGCTAAAAGATGTTGAATTGTATATTCCTATTATTTTTGCTTAATATTTTATACTGTATTCTTGAATATATAGACATTACTTATCACACTGTTTAATATTTTCCCGACATTTTTTAATTATATATTGAAGACAGTCTATCTTCCTTTAAAATAGGGTTTTATTTTGAATTCCGGAAAATTACTTCCGTGTTTTTTTACAAGAATATTATAGTTTTTCACAACATCATTATATCTTTTTCCTTCAACGGCAATTCTGTTGTATGATCCTTCAAGTTGAATCATCAATGTTGCAATATTTTCATCATTGTTATTTTTTGAAATTGAATTTGTAAGCTCTTGATATTTTTTTTGTAATTCAGCCTGTAATTCAATTCGTTTATCACCATCAACTAAAACAATTTCTTGCTTGATTTTTTCCGTGTCTTTTTTTAGCCGATCAATATTTTCATCTTCTGAAACAGTAAGTGTAAAAAGTTGAGGAATTAAATTATCTCTTCTGCTCATAACATTTTCAACTTGTGCCCATTTTGCATTTGCATTTTCTTCAGCATCAATCAATTCAAACTTAACGGACTCATTAATTTTTTTTTGTTTCTTCTCTCTCGGCCAGAAAATGATTGCTAAAACCAATATTGCTGCAACAACAATACCTCCACCGATTTTAATCATCTTAGAGCGTTGGGTTTTTTCTGTCTTTTTATGTTTGTTTAAGATTGCTAATATTTCAACGGCTCTGTTTTCTGCGGGAGATTGTTTCAAAACTTCTTTTGCATGATTTTCTGCTTTAATTAAAAAATCGTCATCATCTTCTGTTTCATATATTTTTAGGGCAGAATCAGCCATCAATATAAGAGCTTGGGTTAAATATGGGTTTATTGACACAGCAGATTCAGCAGTTGTATATGCATCTTTATAATTTTTATAATAAAAATGATTTTGTGCCAACTTTTCTTCTTCTTTGGCCTTTTCCATCATTTGCTCCCATTCTTCTTCTGTTACTCCCAGATCCATATCAATCTCTTTCAATTCCTCTAAACTGAGCATTTTTTCTTCTTCGCTTTTTTGAAGAGCTAATACTTTGTCAATATGTTTGTTTAATTTTTTTTCGAATGAACTCATATCCAAAATTTAGTTTTAATATCATTATAAGAATAATCAAAAGTTTTAAGACTTATAATATTTCAGAAATTGAAGTAAAAGTAATAAAAAAAAGTTATTTGTTTACAAGCTAATGTTTTTGCTGAAAAAGCATGTTTTATCAATAATAAATAATTAAATTTGTAGAGGATAAGTGCCGATTATAAATATTGTCTTATAATGACTGAAAATAAATGAATTAGAAAACATCGGCGAATTATTTTCAAAAAGATTATCTTTGCATAAACCATCTAATATATATATTATGAAAAAATTTATTTTATACACATTTTTAGCGAGTATTATTTTCTTTGGCTCTTGCGATTTATTTAATAAATCTGAAAACGGATTATCTGAAGCAGAAATTGTTGAAGGGTTAAAAACTGCCTTGAAAATCGGTACTGATTCTTCTGTTACGGTTTTAAGTGCAGTTAACGGCTATTATGGTGATAATCTTGTTAAAATTTTTTTGCCGCCGGAAGCAGAGCCTATGCTTCTGTATATTGATCAAATTGAAGACATTGCAGGCAGCGGATATGTTGAACAAACAATTTTAAGTATTAATCGATCAGCAGAGGAAGCAGCAAAAGAAGCAAAACCAATTTTTGTCAATGCAATAACCGGAATGAGCATCCAAGACGGATTAAATATTTTGCAAGGCAAAAGCACGTCAAAATCTGATTTTGATTCAATTGCAGCAACAAATTATCTAAAAGCTAATACTTATAACGACTTGACAGGTTTATATGCACCAAAGATTGATGCAACTCTTGATAAAGATTTACTTAGTATAGGGCTCTCCACAAATGAGTTATGGTTTGAATTAATAAAATATTTTAATAGTGCTGTTGATGCTGCATATATATTATATACTGCTAATGAACTACTTGGAATTACAACACCTGAAATAATTATTAATTTATCACAAGAATCTAAGGTAAATGAAGAACTAACTCTCGGACAATTTGCTACCGGCAAAGCTCTTGACGGTTTGTTTTATAAGGTCGGAGAAGAAGAGAAAAAAATCAGAAAAAACCCTTATGAATGGGCTCTTGATATAATACAAAAGGTTTTTGGTTACGTTTTTAAAGTATCTTAGTAAATTATAAAACCGAAATTAATTTACCGAAGCCTTCGTTTCAAGCGAAGGCTTTGGTTTTTGCATATCCGTTAAGTATCGGTGTAGATAAGTTTACTAAGTTTTTGAAAGGCTAAATGCTTTCTGTTTAATAAATTAATAAAATCTACACAGAGACTTTTTTTTACATACAAAAAAATTGTAAGTTTGCAATAAACAGGCAAAAAGATGAAAATCGTTAATCCTTTATACGACAAAGCATTTATGTTTTTAATGCAAAATAATCGTTTGGCAAAAAAAGTTCTGTCTGTAATTCTCGATCAAGAAATTTCAGAACTTTCTTTAAGCCAACAAGAGACTGTTGCCCCCGACGAAAAACGATTATTTACACTTTTCCGATTAGATTTTAAAGCTGTAATTATTACACCTGAAAACACAAAACAAACAGTTCTTATAGAACTTCAAAAATCAAAATTTTTAACAGACATCCAACGTTTTCGGAACTATCTCGGAATGAATTACATGCACAGCGAAACAGAAACAATACAAGATAAGGAAGTTAAAACTCCATATCCTATAATTACTATTTACATACTCGGTTATAATCTAAAAGATTTACCGTATATGGCTGTTAAGGTTAATCAATGTGTTACAGATGCCGTAAGCAAAAAAGAAATAAAAGTAAAAAGTTTTTTTGTTGAACATTTAACACATCGTTCGCATATTTTGCAAGTAAAACGATTACCCGAAAAAAGAAAAAGCAAATTAGAAAAACTGCTGATAT
This sequence comes from Chlorobiota bacterium, assembly GCA_030592825.1. GTDB lineage: Bacteria > Bacteroidota > Bacteroidia > Bacteroidales > JAADGE01 > JAADGE01. Next base: position 12,633 of record JAUVIG010000002.1, read on the forward strand.
TATTTAATCAAGCTTGGTGTACTAATGATCGTTCAATTATTGATTTACAAGAAGTTCCCGAAGAAATTTCGGATATTGCAAAACACCTTGAAAGTGCTGTATTTGATGATGATTTTCGTCGTCAATTAAAAGCCGAAGAAGAAATAGATCAAATTTTTGATGAACAAGAATTAAAGTACATTAAGCAAATAGAAGAAGCAAAGCAAAAAGAAAAAGAAGCAAAAGAAAGAGAGAAAGAAGAAAGAAAACAAAACATACAAATAATTAAAAATTTATACAAAAAGGGTATGAGTTCAGAAGAAATATCAAAAATAACGGGAAAACCGGTATCAGTTATCAAAAAAATTATCAGCTGAATTTTTTTTCATATTCCAAGCGAAGGCTTTGGTTTTTGCATATGCTTGCCTTAACTGTTACGAAATCTTATATTCAATTGTTGGTATTTTTTCAAGTGTATTTATAAGTTTATTGTTGATTTTTATTCGTTTTGTTCTTGAAAAAAGCAATAAGTTAAAGTTTTCCTCTTTGTCAATAACTTTTATTTCCAAGTCCTTATTTCCCTTATAGTTATCAAATATTTGAGAAAACTCGGATAAAAATTCGGAAGAAATATCATTAATAGGAACAGAAACCGTTAATGTTTTAATCATATTTTTTTTTGCTTCTGAAAGAAGTTCTATAGATTTTACAGAAAATTCAAGATCATCTTCGTCTTTACTGTTCCATCTTTTTTGAACCATGCCTTTTATTAATAAAGAGAAATCTTTTGTTAAGAAGTTTTTCTGTTTTACATAATCATTTCCGAATAAATATAAGCGATGTGATGCTTTATAACCTTCAATGGTAAGGCTGCCGTATGCTTTACCTGTTTTTGTTGTGCCGTGAAAAACTTCTTTTACTATTCCGGCAACATTTACTTTTTGCCCTTTAAACTTTTCAAGATCAGACAGATCAGACACTTCTGCATTACAATATGTTTCAATTTCTAATTTATATTCATCTAAAGGATGTTCTGACAAATAAATTCCGATTACTTCTTTTTCAAAATTCAGGCGATGCAGCTTATTCCATTCATCGACTTGAGGAACATCAGGTTTTTTTATTTCAATACTCTCCGAACTGAAGATACTTACTTGTGTATCATCACTTCCGTTTTTTAATTTCCCGGCGTATTTCAGACTTTCTTCAATAAAGTTATTTTCATTTCCGTTAGATGTTGCAAAATATTGACTTCTTTTCAAACTGTCAAGTTCGTCAAAAGCTCCGCCATATGTTAAAGCCTCAACAGTTCTTTTGTTAACGGATGATAAATTTATTCGCTCTATAAAGTCGAAAAAGCTTTTATACTTTCCGTTTTCTTTTCGTTCTTTTATAATGTCTTCAACAGCTGAACCGCCAACATTTTTTATACCGCCTAATCCAAACCTTAATTGTCCTTTATCGTTTACAGTGAAATTATTATAACTTTCGTTAATGTCAGGTAATAAAACATCAAGCCCCATACGTCTGGCTTCACCCATAAATTGGGATACTTTTTTTATGTCAGAAAGGTTTCTGCTTAAAACAGCACTCATATATTCTGCCGGATGGTGTGCTTTTAAGTAAGCTGTTTGATAAGATATATAAGCATATCCGGTTGAGTGTGATTTGTTAAATGCATATTGTGCGAACTTTTCCCAATCTTGCCAAATTTTTTCGATTATTTTTTCGTCATGCCCGTTTTCTTTGCAACCGGAAATGAATTTTACTTTAAGATCATCCATCATTGACTTGATCTTTTTTCCCATTGCTTTTCTTAAAAAATCGGCTTGTCCTTTTGTGAAATTTGCCAACTTTTGTGACAAAAGCATTACTTGCTCTTGATATACGGTAATTCCGTATGTATCACTTAAATATTCTTCCATTTCAGGAAGATCATATATTATCTTTTCCTTGCCGTGTTTTCTTTTTATAAAGTTTGGAATATATTCCATTGGGCCCGGGCGATACAAGGCATTCATGGCAATAAGATCATCAAACTTGTTAGGTTTAAGTTCTTTCAGATACTTCTTCATTCCTTCAGACTCAAATTGAAACAAACCGGTTGTTTCTCCTCGAGAATAAAGTTCGAATGTTTTTGCATCATCAAAAGGAACATTATCAATATCAATTTCTATACCTTTAGAATATTTTACTATTTTAACGGCATCTTTAATTATGGAAAGGGTTTTTAACCCTAAGAAATCCATTTTTAATAAACCTACATCCTCTACATGCTTTCCGTCGAACTGAGTTACTCTCAGATTTGAATCTTTTGCCGTACTGAGCGGAATGTAATTTTCAAGATCCTCTCTTCCGATAATTATACCGCAAGCATGAACTCCTGTGTGCCTGACAGATCCTTCCAATGTTTGTGCGAGAACCAATGTTTTTTTGATCAAATCATCATTAGAATTTTGACTTTCTCTTAATTCCTTAACTTCTTCGAAAGCTTTTTTCAAGCTGATTCCGGGTCTGTCCGGAACTAATTTAGCGAGTTTATCTGCTTCGTTCAAAGGTAATCTTAATACACGTGCTACATCCCTTATTGCAGATTTAGCAGCCATAGATCCGAATGTAATAATATTCGCAACTCTTTTCTCTCCGTATTTTTCAACAACCCGGTTCAAAATTTTTTCTCTGCCGTCTTCATCAAAATCAATATCAATATCCGGCATTGATATTCGATCCGGATTTAAAAATCGTTCAAAAAGCAAACCATACTTAATGGGATCAATATCAGTAATTTTAAGAGAATAAGCTACAGCAGATCCGGCTGCAGAACCTCTCCCCGGCCCGACAGATATATCCATATCTCTTGCTTCCTTCAAGAAATCCCAAACAATTAAAAAGTATCCCGGAAATCCCATTTTAATAATTGTATCAAGCTCAAAATCAATTCGTTCTTTTATGTCATCTGTAACATTACTCCACCTTTGTTTTGCTCCTTCGTGAGTTATATGTCTTAAATATTTCCCCTCATCATCAAAATTTTCAGGAAGTATAAATTCCGGCATAACAGGCTCCCTGTCTAATTCATATTCTTCAATTTTAGCAATTATTTCTTGTGTGTTTTCCAATGCTTCAGGATAATCAGAAAAAAGCTCTGCCATTTCTTCCGGGGTTTTTAAATACTCTTCTCCTGAATATTGCATTCTGGTGGGATCGTCAAGATCTTTACCGGTGCTTAAAGCAATAAGAATATCATGTGCTTCAGCATCTTCCTTTTTTATAAAATGAACATCATTTGTCGCTATATATTTTATGCCCGACTCATCTGCAAGCTTTTTAATTCCTTTATTTACAATTTCTTGATATTTAAATGTCTTTTCATCTTTATCATAATCACCTGTTTTATGCCTTTGCATTTCAAGGTAGTAATCATCTCCGAAAATTTCTTTATAAGTTGAAATAATATTTTTTGCTTTTTCGAAATCTTCGTTCATTATTGCTCTCGGAACAGAACCCGCCAAACATGCAGAAGATACAATTAATCCTTCTGAATACTTTTTCAGTAATTCCAAATCAATTCTCGGTTTTCTGTAAAAGCCTTCAGTCCAACCGTATGTTACAAGTTTTATTAAATTTTGATAACCTTGTTTGTTTTTAGCGAGAAGAATAAGATGATCAGATTTTTTATCTTTTTCCTTATCTCTTCTGCGTCTTGATTCTTTTGCAACATATACTTCACATCCTAAAATTGGTTTAATTCCTTCTTTTATGGCAGTTTTATGAAAACTTTTTACGCCGAACATATTTCCGTGATCTGTTATTGCAACGGCTTCCATACCGTTTTCTTTAACTGTTTTCATTAATTCGGAAATATTTGATGCACCGTCTAAAATAGAGTATTGAGTATGCAGGTGTAAATGCGTAAAATTTGTCATAATAGTTTAATAAAACAGGTCCTGTTGTTTTTTAAAGATGATTGAATATTTTATATCTGTTCTTATGTGTTTATTTTAAATGATTATATGAATGAATATTCTGTTAATCCCTGACAGAACCTCATTTACAACAACTTAAAAAAGCGGTAACAAGCTGTTTTTTACAGCATTACAGCATTACAGCATTTAATCATTTAATCATTTGTAATGTTCCGCTAAATTAATGAAAGTACCATAAATTAAACTGTAAAAATATTAAATATCGCCTTATAATTTATCTGTTTTAGTAAGTTGTTAATAACAAATTCAGAGAGATTCTATATACAACTGATATTGTTTAATATAAAGCGATTATCGACCAACTTAAAAGACTTCAAAAATTTTCAAGTTGCAAAAGAACTCATTATATTTGCAAGGAATAAAAATAAGACACAAATCTATTAACTAAAAAACTAATAAAATGAAAGGATTTTTTAATTATGTTCTTGCAAGTATGTTAGGAACATTTCTTTTGATAGTAGTACTCGGTATTATTAATGTAATAATTATGCTGGGAATGATGTCAGCAATCGGTTCTTTTACCGATAAACAAAAAGAAATATCAGAAAAAGCGATTTTACATCTTGACTTTAAAACACCTGTTGCAGACAGGTCTTCTGCACAACCGAATTTATCAACGTTTAAACTTGATAAAACCGTGAGTTTAAGAAGCTTTACGGAAACCATTAAAAAGGCTAAAGAAGATGATCGAATAAAAGGTATTTTTCTTGATCTTTCTATTGTAAAGGTAGGTATGGCTTCAATTGAAGAGATAAGAAATGTATTATTAGATTTTAAATCTTCAGAAAAATTTATTATTGCACATGCCGATTATTATTCCCATAAATCATATTATTTGGCTACAGTTGCAGATAATATATATTTAACACCGGAAGGAATGATACAATTTTCAGGCTTATCTGCACAAATTATGTTTTTTAAGTCAATGCTGGAAAAAATTGGTATTGAACCGGAGATTATAAGACACGGTAAATTTAAAAGTGCTGTTGAACCTTTTATGTTAGATGAAATCAGTGAAGCAAATAAGGAACAAACATTAAAATATGTCGGTTCTGTTTGGAATACTATATTAAAAGGAATTGAAAAAGAAAGGGAAATATCTGCAGAACAATTAAATTTATATGCTGACAGTTTATTAATATCAAATTCTAAAACAGCAAAAACTCTTAATTTTGTTGATGATCTGAAATTTAAAGACCAAATTTTAGATGAATTAGAAACACTGTCAGGAATTGAAAAAGAAGAAGATGAAGAACTTGATCTTGTTGATTTAATGCGATATATGAAAGCTGATAAAAATTTCGACGAAATATTAAACCCTTCAGAAAACAAAATTGCAATTATATATGCAGAAGGTACAATTGTAAGCGGTTCAGGCGAAGATGATCAAATCGGTTCAGAAACTCTTTCAGAAGCAATAAGAGAAGCAAGAGAAGACGAAAACGTAAAAGCAATTGTTTTAAGAATTAATTCCCCGGGAGGCGGATCTTTAGCATCCGAAGTTATATGGAGAGAGACAGTATTGGCAGAAAAAGAGAAACCGCTTATTGTTTCAATGGGTGATGTTGCGGCATCCGGAGGTTATTATATCGCTTGTACAGCAGATACAATTGTGGCTCAACCGAATACAATTACCGGATCAATCGGAGTTTTCGGATTATTGTTCAATGCAAAAGAATTAATGAATGATATAGGAATAAATATTAATGCTGTAAATACAAATAAATATTCTGATTTTGGAAGTCCGGCACGAAAAATGAATGATTTTGAACGAGCAGTTATTCAAAACACGGTTGAAGAAGTTTATCAAACATTTATAACCCATGTGAGCGAAGGACGAGGATTAACATTAGAAGAAGTTGATGAAATCGGGCAAGGAAGAGTTTGGAGTGGTGAAGATGCATTAAAAATAGGGCTTGTTGATGTTATGGGCGGTTTGCAAACAGCAGTTGATTTAGCAGCAGAAATGTCCGGTTTTGAAGAATACAGTATAAAAACATATCCGGAAAAAGATAAGTTTACATTAATTATTGAAAGTATGTTAGGCGGAGTAAAATCTTCTTTTGTTAAAGAAGAATTAGGAGAGGCATATATTTATTACAAAAGAATGAAAGATGTAACAAAAATACAAGGAATTCAAATGAGAATGCCTTATTATGTTGATATAAAATAACAGATGAAAATATTAAAGGCCTTATTATTGTACCCTTTTTCGATTATTTACAGTATTGTAGTAAATATCAGAAATACAATGTTTGACCTTAATATCTTAAAATCAAAAGAATTTGATATTCCGGTAATCTCCGTCGGTAATATTACCGTCGGAGGTACCGGAAAAACTCCTGTAACAGAATATTTGATAAGTCTGTTAAAAACAAAATTTCAATTAGCTGTTTTAAGCAGGGGTTATAAAAGAAAAACCAAAGGTTTTGTTTTAGCAGATGAAAATTCTACAGTTCAAACAATCGGTGATGAACCTCTTCAAATTAAATTAAAATTTCCTGAAATTACTGTTGCTGTTTGTGAAAGCAGGGTAAAAGGAATTCAAAACCTGATTAATTCCGATAAAACTATTGATCTTGTTATTTTAGACGATGCCTTTCAACACAGATATGTAAAACCGGGTTTGTCTGTATTATTGATAGACTATACACAAGCATTTCTGAAAGACCATTATTTACCTTACGGCAGATTAAGAGAAAACCCGACTCAAAGACACAGAGCAGATATTATTCTTATAACAAAAGCCCCAAAAGACATAAAGCCCATTGATATGCGGATTATGGCTACAACCTTAACATTAAAGCCATACCAAACATTGTATTTTTTAATGATTGATTATAAAGGATTAATGCCAGTTTTTAATAATGAATTGTTTTCTTTAGACTCAGAAACATTGAAAAGTAAAAGCTATTCAATTTTGTTAGTAACAGGGATCGGAAATCCAAAGCCTATTGAGGATTATTGCAAAACCTTAAGTAAAGACATCAGAATATTAAAATTTCCGGATCATTACAAATATGAAGAGAAAGATTTGAAGAAAATATTAAAGGTGTTTAAAGAAATTAATAATAATAATAAAATTATTGTAACCACAGAAAAAGATGCTATTCGTCTGAGAACACCGGAAATTAATGATGATCATTTTAAAAAACAATTCTTTTATTATCCGATTGAAATGAAGATTTTAAATAATGAAAAAAAAGATTTGGACAAACAGATATTAAGTCGTGTAAATAAGGGAAAAGATCAATACAGGTTTTTAACAAAAGCAAGACAATATTGAAGCATTACTGATAATTGTTTCATTGCCACATTGTTAAATTGAGCTGTCAAAAAATTTAGATTATCAACATAGCATCGCCGTAAGAGCCGAATTTATATCCTTTTTTTAAAGCTTCAGTGTATGCTTTCATTGTTTTCTTAAAACCGCCGAATGCAGCTGCTGACATTAAGGGAATTGATTTAGGCATATGAAAATTAGTAATCATTGCAGAAGGAATACAGAATTCATAAGGCGGAAAAATAAATTTATTGGTCCACCCTTCGTATGATTTGAGAAGCCCGGTAACAGATGTTGCACTTTCGAGTGTTCTTATTACTGTGGTTCCGACAGCACAGATACGTTGCTTCTTGCTCTTTGTATCATTAATAATATCTGCAACTTCATCTGTAATATTGATTTGTTCGTTATCCATTTTATGCTTGGAAAGATCTTCAACATTAATATTTCGGAAACTTCCCAAACCGACATGTAATGTGATAGCAGTTGTTTTAATTCCTTTAATTTCAAATTTCTTTAAAAGAATTTTACTGAAATGCATACCGGCTGTAGGAGCAGCAACAGCACCTTCTTGTTCTGCAAAAACAGTTTGATAACGTTCGCTGTCTTCAGGTTCAGTCGGTCTGCCGATAAAATTAGGCAGAGGTGTTTCTCCAAGTTCTGTTAAGGTTTTTTTGAATTCATCGTACTCACCGTCAAAAAGGAATCTTAATGTTCTTCCTCTTGATGTCGTATTATCTATTACTTCAGCAACAAGAGTTTCTGAATCTCCGAAATATAATTTATTACCGATTCTTATTTTTCTTGCAGGACTCACAAGGACATCCCAAAGTCGTTGTTTTCTGTTAAGTTCTCTTAAAAGAAAAACTTCAATTTTTGCTCCTGTTTTTTCTTTTATTCCTTTTAATTTTGCAGGAAAAACACGTGTGTTATTAAATACAAAAATATCATCTGCATCAAAATAATTAATGACATCTTTGAATATTTTATGTTCAGTTTTCCCGGAATCTTTGTGTAATACCAATAATCGTGAATCATCTCTGTTTTTTGCGGGATATTTTGCAATATGATCTTGCGGTAACTCGTATGTAAATTGTGACAGCTTCATAGAAAGAAATAAAATTTTTAAAAAAGGCTTGCAAAGTTACAACATTTTTTCGAATTGTTCAACAGAAATTGCATCTTCTACACAAAAATCACCGATCTTAGTTCTTCGTAAATCAATAAGATGAGCTCCGTTTTTTAGTGTAGTACCCATATCTCTGGCAATTGCTCTAATGTATGTTCCTTTACTGCAAATAATTTTCAATTCAATAATCGGTAAATTAAGATTAATTATTTTAATATCATATATGTTTATTGTAACCGGCTTAAGATCAACAGATTCTCCTTTTCGGGCGCTTTTATATGCTCTTTTTCCGTTAACTCTTTTTGCCGAATAAACCGGAGGCATTTGTTCTTGTTCTCCAATAAAACCGTTAATAACACTAATTACTTGTTTTTCTGTAATATTATCTGTTGGAAATTCTTTGTCAACTTCTGTTTCAAGATCGAATGAAGGTGTTGTTTCTCCTAATTTTATTTTTGCAATATATTCTTTTTTCTCTTCTTGATATTTATACAGTTCTTTTGTTTTTTTTCCTGTGCAAATAATTAATAAGCCTGTTGCAAGCGGATCTAATGTTCCTGCATGCCCTACTTTTATTTTTGCAATATTTTTTCTGTATTTAATTTGACTTCTGATTTTATTAACAACATCAAAGGAAGTCCAGTCTTTAAATTTGTCAATTAAAATAAGTTCTCCCGCAATAAAATCAGTAGATGAATTAATCATTTATGAAGAATTTCGTTTTGAGAAAAGTTTATACAAAAACTATGCAAAAAACTGCGAATATGCAATTGCTGTCATACCGATAACTGCACAATAAACTGCAAACCAGACTAATTTTCCTTTTTTTACAATTTTTAACATCCATTTGCAAGCAACTAATCCTGAAACAAATGCAGCAATAAAACCGACAATTAAAACTTGAGGACTAATACTGTTTGCAGCAGAAATGTCTCCGTCAATTATACTTTTTGCATTAGCTGCAATAATCGGAATAAGAACCATTAAAAAGGAGAACTTTGCAGCTTTCTCTTTGCTGACACCTGACAACAAACCTGTTGCTATTGTTGCTCCGGAACGAGAAATACCGGGTAATACGGCAACTGCTTGTGCAATACCTATTATGAATGAATTTTTGTATGAAACATCTTTATCTTTCGGTTTGGCATAATATGTAAAAGCCAATAAACTTGCAGTTACCATAAGCATAAATCCTACGAACAGAAGATTTTGATTAAAAAAACCTTCAATTTCATCTTTAAAAAGCAAACCGATAATAACGACCGGGATCATGGAAATGACCAGCTTCAGGACATAATGTGTTTCAGGATTATTTTTAAACTTAAAAACACCGGAAAAAATATTGATAATATCTTTTCTTAAAACAACAATTGTGCTTAGTACCGTAGCACCATGCAAAACAATTGTAAAAAGCATATTTTCTTTAGCTTCAACGTTCAAAATTTCTTTTCCAATCTCAAGATGTCCGCTGCTGCTTACGGGTAAAAATTCAGTTAATCCCTGAATGATACCTAAAATAAGGGCTTCTAACCAATTCATTATTACAAATCAGGAATTATTTTTCTTCTTCTTTTTCTTTCGGTTTTTTCATAATGGCATAGATTTCAAAAACAAAACCTGCCAATATTACAATAGGAGCCAATGTAATTCTTCTGAAACTGAACAATTCTTCTTCGTTAAAAACATTCGGGTCTTCGGATCCTCCGCCCATCATCAATAAAAAACCTATTATTATAATAACAAATCCGATTGCAAGAAGATAATAGTTCTGTTTGCTTAAAGCAAAACCAAATTTTTCTGAATTATCCTTCATAATTATAAACTCAAATTTTTGCAAATATAAAACTTTTTTGTAAGTATGCTATTTTAAGGTTAATATTCAAAATGAAGATCATCTGTTTTTAATCTTAAATATTTATTAACGGCAAATCTTCCTGAAAACCCGGTAATAATAATACCGAAAACAAAGATGAATACAACAATCTCAATAAGTCCTTGAACAGTAATTATATCACCAAAATTCTCTTGCAGTAACAGTATAGTTCCAGCAAGGATCAGAGAAGACATTGATGCACTTATAATTCCTGAAAAAACACTTTTTGCAACAAAGGGTTTCCGGATATATGCTCCGGTTGCACCTACCAATTGGGCTGTTCTTATTAACAGACGTTTTGAAAAAATGGATAACCTTACTGTGTTATTAATTAAACTTATGGCTATCATAAGTAAAAATGCAGTAATAACAAGTCCTACAGAACTCATTTTTCTTATGTTTTCATTAATAAATGATACTAATGATTTTTGATAATAAACATCTTTAATAAATGTAAATCTGTGAAGTCTGTTTTTTATTACAATAATACTGTCTTCTGAAGTATATTCCGGTTGTAATTTAACTTCAATAGAATTCGGCAATGAATTGTATCCCAGAATTTTTGTAAAATCTTTTCCGAGTTCTTCTTTCATGATCAATGCTGCTTGTTCTTTAGAAACAAATTCTGCTGAAACTGAATAATCGGCAATTTGCAAAGCATTTTCAAGTCGGTCGATTTCAGCCTGTTTAGTATCATTTTCAATAAAAACAGTAAAACCGATATTTTTCTTAGCATAATCAGAAAGCTTTTTGGCATTAAAAAGCATTAAAGCAACAAGTCCTAACATAAGTAAAACCATTGTAATACTGACAACGGAAAGGAAATATGCACCTCGAACTCTCCAAACAGAATTCTTTTTTTGTTTCGGTTCCATAACAATCTCCTAAAGGTATAAAATTGTGCAAATTTTTGTAAAAATATTAAATAATTTTCACTATACTACTTCTTATGTGTAAATTGTTAAAATTTTGTATTTTTGCCAAAATTTTGAAAACAATTATAATGAACGGAAGACGAAACATATTAGCAAATATTCCTCCTGCAACCAAGGCTTTGCTGATTATTAATATTGCAATGCTTGTATTAACCCAATTACTCGCATATGCACAGGTTGCTAACTTAAATTGGCAACTTGGTTTGTTTTATTTTGAATCTGAATTTTTTAAACCATATCAGATCATAACTCATATGTTTATGCACGGCGGGTTTATGCATCTTTTATTCAATATGTATGCATTATGGTTATTCGGACAAATTATTGAGAAAGTTTGGGGATCGAAGCGATTTTTGATCTATTATTTTGTTACAGGTTTGGGTGCTGCTGCTTTGCATACTTTAGTCAATTACTTTCAAATTGAATCAATTATCAGCACAATGAGTCCTGAACAAATTGAATTTGTTCTTCAAAACGGAGGAAAGGAAGCAATGAAAGGAATGAATTGGACAGATTCGCAACTTGGAGGATATAACGGTATTCTGAATTTTCCGACTGTTGGTGCATCCGGTGCAGTATTCGGAATCTTATTAGCTTTTGGAATGCTGTTTCCTAATACAGAATTGCAACTGATGTTTATTCCGATTCCGATTAAGGCAAAATATTTTGTGATCGGTTACGGGGTTTTAGAATTATTTTTAGGTGTAGGAAACTTTGAAGGTGATAATATAGCACACTATGCACATCTCGGAGGAATGGTCTTCGGATTTATATTAATAAAAATTTGGGGTAAAGGAAATTCTCAAGGAAATAATTTTTACCGGCAACATTAAAAAAATGATTTTTTGTAGCAAAGACATTAAAAGACATAAGACAGCAAAGCTACAAACAGATATTTAATAAATATGAAATTTTGTTTAATGTATATTGTTTAACTGTTTATTTGCTTATCTGTTTATAAAAATTCGATGCAAAGTCATAAACAAATAAACAATTTTTACGTATCAATCTAAATTTATTCAAAATTTTGTAAAAAACAAAACCCTACTACATAATAGTATAATAATGAGCAAAATACAAGACGAAATAATTAAGACCTTTAAAAAAGGGTCAATGTTAACAAAGCTGATATATATAAATGTGGGAGCATTTATTGTATTATATTTTGTGTTTTTATTTTTTGATAAATTACAAGCCTATTTTGCCGTACCGGGAACATTTAAAGAGTTGATTTATCAACCGTGGTCTGTTGTTACTTACCAATTTATTCACGGCGGTCTTTGGCATCTTCTGATAAACATGTTATGGCTCTTTTGGTTTGGCCGTTTGTTCTTGAATTATTTTAACGAGAAACAACTGTTGGCTGTTTATTTATTGGGTGGCTTTGTCGGAGCATTTTTTCATTTACTGATCAATAATTTTCTTCCGGAAGTAAATCAAGTTCCGATTATTGGTGCATCCGGTGCTGTAATGTCAGTTGTATTTGCTGCTGTTGCTTTCAAACCGGATTATTCTGTTAACTTATTCTTTATTGGTCAAGTAAAAATAAAGTATATAGCAATTTTTGTTCTTATTCTTGATATTATGGGCTTGGCCGGAAATGCAAAAGGTGGTTTTGCCGGTTCTGACGGAATAGCACATATTGCCCATATGGGAGGCTCTGCATTGGGTTTGTGGTTCGGATACAGTATGCGAAACGGAAAAGATATTACAAGGTCTTTCAATAATTTTCTGAACAATGTTTTTTCTTGGTTTTCTACAGATAAAAGCGACAGAAAACGTACAAAAATGAAAGCAACAAGAGGCGAACGTTTTACAAAACCGAAATCGGATTTGGATTATAATAAAGATAAAGCTGATGAAAGGAAAGAAGTTGACAGAATTTTAGATAAGATATCAAAAAAAGGTTACGGAAGTTTATCTAAAAAAGAAAAGGATTTCTTATTTAGGCAAAAAGATAAAAAGTAATGGATTCTAATTTTTTTGAAAAAGTATATGATGTAACACGGAAAATTCCTTACGGTAAAGTAACAAGTTACGGAAGTATTGCAAAACATATAGGATCTGCTAAATCTGCTCGAATGATTGGTTGGGCGCTGAATAAATCAGAACTTCAAAATCCGCCTGTTCCCGCTCACAGGGTTGTTAACAGGAACGGACTTCTTACCGGAAAGAATCATTTTGCAAACATGAACACAATGCAAGAACTGCTTGAAAGTGAGGGGGTTAAGGTCGCAAACAACAAAGTTGTTCATTTTGAAAAACATTTTTGGAAACCGGAATAAAGACACTTTTCATAAATATTTGGCTGTGGTTTAGGTATTCTCGGATAATTTTGCAATTACTGCGAAGCAGTGAAACAATAGTAACCACAGGTATAACCTGTGGATAATGTACGAATATAAAAACATCAACACCGAAAGGTGTTGAACTCCTGTCGGAGTTCTTTTTTATCTGTCCTATTCCTTCCATAGGTTGCACCTATGGTTACTATTGTTAAATCCCGTTCGGGATTATTACTACACACATATTTCACAGAATATCTAAACCACAGCCAAATAATTTTACACCATCCTTAATATAAATTTTTTAAAATCCTCTTGTTTAGAATCAATCTAAATACTATATTTGCCGCGTTATTTTATTAAGATTTATTAAAGTTAAAGAAAGAAAGAAATGAAGTATAGTATTGACGAAGTGCTGAAAGTCCTTTCAACAATTAAAGATCCTGACAGCGGTAAAGATTTGGTGAGTTTAAATTCTGTTAATTCATTGATAATTGAGGATAACAAAATATCATTTAAATTGAATATTCCGAAGGCAAATCCTTTTTTAAAATCAATTGAAAAAGCATGCAAAAAAACACTTCTTGCCGAATTATCAAAAGATTTGACAATTGAAATAGAATCAATGCCTAAAATTGAAGCAAAAAAAATAAGTGCCGGGCGAACCGATGAACGAAAAGTACTTCCCGGGGTTAAAAATATATTAGCCGTTGCTTCCGGTAAAGGTGGTGTAGGGAAATCAACGGTTGCTGTAAATCTGGCAGTTTCATTGGCAAAAACCGGAGCTAAGGTAGGTTTGTTAGATGCAGATATATACGGTCCGTCCGTACCAAAAATGTTGGGAGTAGAAAAAGCACGTCCGAATGTTAAAAAACTTAACGGTAAAGATGTTATTGTTCCTATTGAAAGCCAAGGTATAAAAATGTTGTCAATCGGCTTTTTTGTGAATCCGGAAGATGCAATGATATGGAGAGGCCCAATGGCTACAAATGCCATAAATCAATTTGTAAAAGATGCTGATTGGGGTGATTTAGATTATTTTATTATTGATTTACCTCCGGGTACGGGAGATGTTCATTTAACAATTGTTCAAGCAATGCCTGTAACTGCAGCCGTAATTGTCAGTACTCCTCAACAAGTTGCTTTGGCTGATGCTGTAAGAGGAGTTACAATGTTCAGAACTGACAAAATTGAGGTTCCGGTTATCGGATTCATTGAAAATATGTCTTGGTTTACACCTGAAGAATTACCGGATAATAAATATTATATTTTCGGAAAAGACGGATTAAAAGATCTGGCAGAGCGTATGGAAATTCCACTTCTCGGCCAGATTCCTCTTGTTCAAAGTATCAGAGAATCAGGAGATGAGGGTAAACCTGTATCTTTAGATGAAAATTCTGTTGTTGGAAAGGCATTTGTTGAATTGGCAAAAAATGTTGCTGAAAAAATTGAGAAAAGAAACGTAAATTCGGATCCGACTAAAAAAGTTGAAATTGACCCTGATGCAAGTTGTTCCGTATCGCTAACTAAAAAAACGTCATATTTATATGCGTTAAAAACGAGTTCTTTTGATGTAAATTTGTTCATAAAATTGAATTTTTTGTTGCGTGTTGCGTGTTGCAAGTGCCTGTAAAATTAATTCGTGCTGAAAAACTCGTAACCCGCAACTTGCAACTAT
>JAUVIG010000379.1 GCA_030592825.1 Chlorobiota bacterium
AATGTACAGTTGGTGAAAAGAGCTTCTGTACTGTTTGGGCGAACCGCCGTATACGAGACCCGTATGTACGGTGGTGTGAGAGGTGTACTGGCTACTGTTTGGTAGTCAGCCATCTACTCGATTGTAGGGCGTTTTTCATTATCTGTCCTTTTTAACAAACAGTTTAAGTTTCCAACATTGTCAAAGAGTGGTTTTGACTAATTTCCTTTTTGATTAAATAATGATTTATAAGTGCAAATAATAATAGTATGCTCCCAGTATAATAGGCACAATAATGGATATTATCAGTCATAATAAAACCAAATAAACTCCCACCAACAACCAATAAAGTGGCAAGTATCCAATATGTCTTCAATTTATATGCATAAATGAAAGGTAAATAATGAGCTCCAATAATTATTGTCAATGCAGGAAAAAACAAGTTCACATTTTCCTTTGCAAGTAGAAATATTAACGGGAAAGAAAATGGTATTAATAAGCCTATTTGAGTGAATAATAAATTAAGAGGGTTTTCTTTTCTTATTTTAGGTCGTTTTAAAATAATTTGAAGTAATTGACTTAACGGATAAAAAAAAGTCCCACTAATAATAATTACCAGAATTCCAATTTTGAATGAAACAAAATCCCAAATAATTCCTGCTAATATCCAAAAAATACCTTCAATTAATAATATTGAAAATCCTCCCAAATATGATTGTCTTATTTCTTTATGATAATCCATTTATTTCCTTTCTTAATGCCCTACAACATTTGTGTTGACGTACTCGATGTATATACCTAACTAAAAAAATCATTATTACGTATATATCCACATTGTACAAAATTGTTTATTTTATATTTCAAAAATATTTCCCTCAAATATAATAACTCCCCCAAATATTCCCAAATTTATTTGTCAAACAGCAGCTTATGCCCTGTTAATTTGTTCAGGGTGGGTACATTGGAAGTTCCATCTCTCTGCTTTTATGAGTCGGTTTGTTTGTAGTTTCTTTGAACACTGTGCCACGCTCAGCGTGGCACGGTAAACAGCAAACTTATTACAAATACGTAATATCATCTTCAATAAAACTCAATAAAGCAGAATTTAGCAATATTTATTATTAAAAGATGCGATTGCTTTGTATATTTGCATTATTACCGTAATAAAAATATATTTTCAGGAAAATACTGTTGCAACTCTTTAATATAATAACATCTTAATAATAAATCAAAAAACAAAGCCATGAAAACAATATCATTTATTTTCTTATTCATTCTTTTTTCTTTTTCAGTGTATTCTCAATACAATGTTGTTGTAATTGATAATAATTACAGTCCGAATGAACCCACAATAGAATTGAATCCATATAATACCGATGTTATAGTTGCTGGTGCAAATTTAGATTCCTACTATTATTCGCATGACGGAGGCATTACATGGACGGAAGGATATCTTTCGTCAACCAATGGTGTTTGGGGCGATCCTGCAATTGCATGTGATGCGAACGGAGATTTCTATTTTTTCCATCTTTCAAATCCGGATGAAGGCAATTGGATAGACAGAATTGTGTGCCAAAAATCTGAAGACGGAGGCATTAGTTGGAACAACGGGAGCTATACCGGGCTGAACGGAACGAAGTTTCAAGATAAAGAATGGCCGACAGTTGACAGAACGAATAATAATATTTATGTTACTTGGACCCAATTTGATGACTACGGAAGCAGTGTACCGGAAGACAGTTCAAATATAATGTTTTCAAAATCGGAAGATGCCGGTGTTACTTGGTCTCAAGCAATGAGAATAAATAAAACCGCAGGTGACTGTTTAGATAATGATAATACTGTTGAAGGAGCTGTCCCGGCAGTAGGTCCCGGCGGAGAAGTTTATGTGTCTTGGGCAGGCAGGCAAACAAATGGAAATACCGCCGTAATGTTCGATAAATCTGATGATTACGGTGAAACATGGCTTGATGAAGATATTTTTGTAACCGATTTTCCCGGAGGCTGGGTGTATGATATTCCGGGGATTATGCGATGCAACGGATTGCCTGTTATTAAATGTGATACAAGCGGAGGGAATTATCACGGTACAATATATATAAATTGGATTGATCAGCAAAACGGTGCAACTGATACCGATGTTTGGTTAATTAAATCAAACAATGGTGGTGAAACATGGAGCAGTAAGGTCAGAGTAAATGATGATGCTCCGGGCAAATATCAATTTTTTACATGGTTTGATATAGACCAAACAAACGGAAAGTTATATTTTATTTTTTATGACAGAAGAAATTATAATGATAATAAAACAGATGTATATATGGCAATCTCTGAAGACGGCGGAGAAACATTTGATAATATAAAAATTAGTGAAACTCCTTTTAACCCTTCAGCAAGTGTGTTTTTCGGGGATTATACAAATATTAGCGTACATGCCGGTAAAATTGCTCCGATTTGGGCACGAGCAGACGGAACTTCTATGAGTTTAAGAACTATTGTGCAGGATAATTCCGGAATAAAATCTGATATCGGATTATTAGTATCTGATGTTTACCCGAATCCTTCTGAAAATGAATTTTATTTTTCATTTATGTTACATCAAGAATCTGATGTATCTCTGATTGTTACAGATATTTTCGGAAAAGAAATATGTTCAATTGTTAATAATGAAACAATAAGTCAGGGTAAACATATCAGAACTTTTTATGCTGAAAAATATAATTTATCATCCGGAGTTTATTTTTTTAGGTTTTTTAAAGGAAACGAACAACAAATCAGGAAAATTATTTATAAAAAATAATGAATTTTCAGGATTCGTTAAGAATTTTCAGGATTGATTTTAGCACCGCAAAATTTACAAAATTCAGCATCAGTCTCATGTCCTTCTTTTAAGCAATTTGGACATACTTTCGTGGTAATCTTATCTTTATTGTATTTTGTGACTTCAGATGTAATTATTCCGGTAGGAACGGCTATAATTGCATAACCGAGAATCATTACAAAACTTGAAATAAACTTACCGAAATCTGTAGCAGGAGCTATATCACCATACCCAACAGTTGTTAATGTAACAATAGCCCAATAAATACTTTGAGGAATACTTGTAAAACCACTTTCTTTATCTTCTATTAAATACATTATTGTGCCTAATATAGTAACTACCATTATTACAGAGAAGAAGAATATTCCGATTTTATGCTTACTTGCAATTAGTGCTTTTACAAGAGTTTGGCTTTCTTTTATATATCTGGGAAGTTTAAAAATTCTGAAAATTCTGAATAATCTTAATGATCTTATCACAATCAAGCTGTGAGATGTTCCCGGAACTAAAACCCCGATATATGTCGGTATAACAGCAAATAAGTCAATTATTCCGTAAAAACTGAATATGTATTTTTGTTTTCTGTTTATAATGAGAATTCTTACAATATATTCTATTGTGAAAATTATAGTGAAGAACCATTCAGCAATTCTGAGTGAAGATGCATATTTTGAACCGATTGATTCGATACTTTCAAGCATTACAATTATTACACTTAAAAGCACCGCAATTAAAAGAAAAATGTCAAATGTTTTGCCGGTGGGTGTATCAGCTTCAAAAACTATTTCATATAATTTAAGTTTAAGTTTTGCATTCATGAAATTTAATTTCTTTATGCTGAAAATTTACTTTACAAAATCAGATTTTTCTAATGTGAAAAGTTCTTCAAGCATAATTCCGAAATATTGTGCAATTTTCATGGCAAGAACTGTAGAAGGGACAAACTTTCCGGTTTCAATGGCGTGAATAGTTTGTCTGGAAACCTGAACTTGTTTAGCTAATTCAGCTTGTGTAATTTTCTTTTTAGCTCTTTCAACACGTATATTATTTTCCATTATTTATATTTGATATTTTCTATGTTTCAAAAAGCATACCAAGTAATAATTTCAATTTTTTTATATGCTTATTTGATTTATTCTAAAAGAATTAAACATAAACTATACCAAAAGTTTGAAAGTTCTTATAATTTTAAACACATAATTCAAATATTCAGGATAATTTTATGATTTAAAATATTCTTTTTACTTTCACAATTTTAGGTAACCTTAAGGTAACCTCTAATAATTAATTTGCATCAAGATTTTCAGAGTTTTTTATAGACGATTGAAATTTATGAAGCACTATCGGGATAATGCAAGAAAATTTCAAGAAGTATCCGGAAAACTCTGAAAA
>JAUVIG010000094.1 GCA_030592825.1 Chlorobiota bacterium
AATTGAATAAAAACAAACTACAACAAACAAATAAACTCCATTAAAACAGGAGTTTATTCAACCGTTAAAATTCTAAAAAATGAAACTAACAATGCTTTTTGCCATAACACTATCTGTATTTTCTTGTGAATATGTTAAGAAGCGAACGATAAAAGATAATCTTATAGAAACTTATTCAATTCAAATTGAATCTTTAGAAATTGAAATTAATAAGCAAAGACTTAGTTACGAGCAATTGAAAATTGAACATGATATACTTTCCTATGAAAAAGACTTGTATGAAAAAATAATTAATATAAAAAAGGAATTAAATCAAAGCGTTGAAAATTATGTATTGAACAATAGAAAGATTACTTTAGAGATAAATGAAATAAACAATATACTTTCCGATTCGTTAAACCAAACAAGCCTATATATTAGAGAAATAGCCTATTACACAAATAAAATTGATCTAATCAAAAAAAATCAATTTGATTATGATTATGAGATTGAAGAAATATCCGAATTAACCGGTAATGCAAAAAAAAAGATTGAAGATCTTATGACAGAATATGAACAAACAGAACTTGAAACTTTAAAAATGAACGAACGTAATAAAAGATTACAAGAATTAAATAAAGAATACTCTAAACTAATTTATGATCGAATAAATAAATGATTTATAAACAATCAACACAAAATATAAAGTGACTTAGGAATGAATCCTGCTGTTATGATGGTTTCTGTTGCGGTATGGGGTTATTTACCGGGAATAATCGGTGTATTAATTGCTTTACCTTTAACTTCATTAACATTATCATATATAAAACAAGTTTTATTATATGGGAAGAATAAAAAATTACAGATTTGAACTTGAAATGAAAGTTCGTGATTATGAGTGTGATATTCAGGGAGTTGTAAATAATGCTGTTTATCAAAATTATCTTGAACATACAAGACATGAGTTTATAAAAGAAGCAGGCTTGGATTTTGCAAAACTTCACAAAGAAGGTATTGATCCGGTTGTGTATAGAATTGAGATTGACTATAAGTTTCCGCTAATAAGTGGTGATGAATTTATTTGCAAACTCAACTTTGAGCGTGAAGGCAATTTGAAATTAATATTTTTTCAGGATATTTACAGAAAGAGAGACAGCAAATTAATGATAAAAGCAAAAGTTATTGTTGTTGTTCTGAAAAACGGCAGACCGAGTTCACCTGATTTGTTTGTTGATGCATTATTTTAAAGTAGGTTCTACCGCTAATTTAGTGGGATATTTATAAATCACGCCTGAGGCGACACAGTGCGATAATGATTAAATGCAAAAATGCTATAATAAAAAAATAAAAACAATTATAAAGTAATATCCGGATAATGATTCTGGAACTACTTGTATTACAGTTATTTAAGCATTCAATCATTGTAGCATTTAATCATTTTAAATCTGTTATATAACTGAATTTACAGAAACTGTTTGTTTCCGGTAAAATACCGGCAGAACCATAAAGTATTATCTGCTGAATAATAATTCTCTGTATTTTGGTAAGGGCCACATTTCATCATCTACGATCAATTCAAGTTTATCAATATGATATCTGATTTTTTCTGAATATGGTTTTACTTTAAACTCATAGTTTTCAATTTTGTTAGTACAATCTTCAATTTTATTGGCGATCTTCCTTTCTTCAACCATTTCATCAACCAATGTTTTTATTGAGTTTGTATGTTTTGCAATTGTTTTTATAGTTATAATTCTTCTTCCTGCAAGTTCATTAAATTCTTCATCATCTTGAATAATAACTTTCAGGTCTTTAACACTTGAAATAAGCATGCTTTGATATTTAACGGCAGTCGGAATAATATGGTTAATTGCCAAGTCTCCCAAAACTCTTGCTTCAATTTGTATTTTTTTTACATATTCACCAATCTTTATCTCATATCTTGAGTTTAATTCTCTTTCATTTAATACATGATTTCTTTCATAAAGATCAATAGTTTCTTTGCTTATATATGCCTTGTATGCTTTTGCAGCTGATTTGATGTTTGATAATCCTCTGCTTCCGGCTTCTTTAATCCATTCTTCACTATATCCGTTTCCTTCAAATCGAACATCTTTAGATTCGGTAATATATCTTCTTAAAACTTGGAAAACAGCTTCATCTTTTTTTATTTTTCCGAAGATTAACTTATCTACATCTTTTTTAAATTGATTTAATTGATCTGCAACGGCTGTATTTAAAGCGATCATAGGCCCGGCATTGTTATCGCTTGAACCAACTGCTCTGAATTCAAACCTGTTGCCGGTAAAGGCAAACGGAGATGTTCTGTTTCGATCAGTATTATCTATTAATATCTCCGGTATTTTCCCTATGTCAAGTTTGATCTCGGTTTTTTCATCAGGTGTCATTTTCTTGTCGGGTATTCTTTGTTCAATCTCATTCAACATATTGTTTAATTTATTTCCGAGAAATACAGAAATAATTGCGGGTGGTGCTTCATTACCTCCTAATCTGTGCTGATTGCCTGATGAAATAATAGTTGCTCGTATTAGGTCGCTGTGATTTCTGACTGCTTTAACAACATTGATTAAAAATGTTAGGAATTGCAGGTTCATTTTTGGTGATTTGCCCGGTTTCAGAAGATTTATACCTGTATCAGTTGCAAGTGACCAGTTATTATGCTTGCCGGATCCGTTTACTCCTGCGAAGGGTTTTTCATGAAACAAAACTTTGAATTTATGTTTCTTAGCAACCTTTCTCATAATTTCCATAATTAATTGATTATGATCATTGGCAAGGTTTGCTTCTTCAAAAATGGGAGCACATTCAAATTGATTAGGTGCAACTTCGTTATGTCTGGTTTTAACCGGAATTCCTAATTTATGTGCCTCTATCTCAAAATTTTTCATATATTCCAACACTCTTTCAGGTATTGAGCTGAAATAATGATCACTCAATTGCTGATCCTTTGCTGAAGCATGTCCCATTAAAGTTCTTCCGGTTAAGGCAAGGTCTGGTCTTGCCAGATAAAGGGCTTCATCAACCAGAAAATATTCTTGCTCCCATCCTAAATTTGCAATAACTTTTTTTACATTTTTATCAAAATAATTACAAACTTTTGCTGCTGCCTTATCCAAAACATCTAAAGATTTAAGTAAAGGTGTTTTAAAGTCTAATGCTTCACCGGTATAGGAAATAAATATGGTTGGGATACATAAAGTTTTACCGACAATAAATGCCGGTGAAGAAGGATCCCATGCTGTATAACCTCGTGCCTCGAATGTGTTTCTAAGTCCTCCGTGCGGAAAACTTGATGCATCCGGCTCTTGTTGAGCCAGTAATTCACCGGCAAATGCCTCAAATGCATTACCTGTCTGATCAATATTTAAGAAAGAATCATGTTTTTCTGCAGTATTACCTGTTAAAGGATGAAACCAGTGAGAATAATGTGTTGCTCCTTTACCTACAGCCCAGTCTTTCATTCCTGCAGCAATTTGATCAGCGATTTTTCTGTCAATACGCCTGCCTGATTCGATTGATTGTTTAACACCGTTATAGGCTTCTTTTGAAAGATGTTTCTGCATTTTAGGAAGATCAAAAACATTAGTGCCGAAATAATCAGAGATTTTGTTTGAAGGAAATTCAACTTCCGGTACAGTTCTTTTATTAAGTTCTTTAAGTGCATTAAATCGAATTATAGACATTTTTATATTTTTTAAAGTTTATTTTACAAATAAATTAAAAAAAATATAAATAATGCAAAAAATAGGGGGTAAGCGTAAATAAAATATTAAAAAGTTACTGACAAGGTGTTAAAATAATACTTTTGTATAAAAAAAAGAGTAACTCTGTGAATTACTCTTTCTGTATTATTTGTATTTGAAAAATATTTACAAACTGTTGTAATAGTTAAAGATTTTTTCGAGATCAACATCATCTTTGAAGTTTAAATTATTTTCAGATGCGAAAAGTTCAACTTTTTCAGCTTTATCTTCAAATTTGTTTAAAAAAGTTTTCTTTCTTTTTTTAATCTGTGAGATTTTATCTTCTGATTTAATGTAATATATTTCTTTTTTAACATATTTATCAGATTGGCTTCCTACATCCATTGCAGTATTATAATTTGCGTCCAATAAATTTAATTCTGTTTTTTTTAAAAGTGAAAGTTTTCCTTCAGATAAAACAGAAAAAAAACCGTAACCTTCAATGTTTTTATACATAGAAATATTTCTTAAAACCTCTGATTGTCCGGTTGGATTAACCCATATAATTTCTTTAACAGCACCTATCGAAATAATTTTAACAGATTCATTAACTTTTATATCAATTTGGTTCATCTTCATATCGTATTTTAAAGGATATGCTTGAACTTCTTCTCCCGAAAACAATTTAATTGTTCCGGTGTACCATACATCATTATAATAATATGAACCTTTTGTTTCTTTAGGTTTTGACTTTATGTTCATAGTACGTATGCCGCCTCCGCTGACAACTATAATGGCATCATTCGGATTTTGTGCGAAAGAAGAGAAACTTATCAGTACTAATACTGAAGCAATTAAACTTTTCATTATTCTTTGTTTTAAATATTTAACTTAATTTAGGTTTAATATTCCGGACATGACCCGAAATGATTCACATATTTAGCTTGGTCTTCACCATATGCATTATAAACTTTACCGGCTTTAATTTTATATGTTGCTTGCTCTCCGAAAATTTCTGAAAACCAAATTTCATATTCATTACCTTCAGAATCTACTAACAAAATTTCGGCAAGATTCTCATGTTGTGAACTTAAGTTTTCATGACAAACAGGACATAAGAAATCAACATGTATATTTTCTTTAAACTGACAATCTTTATGTTTTATTATTTTAAAATCACCAAGTTTTGGCTCAAATAAAATTAAACAACCTTTGTACTTCTCAATTTTTACAGTTAAAATAATATGTTTATCAATTTTCAAAGGTGTTTTACAATGCGGACAATAATATTCGTTTTGCATAATTCATTTTTTATGATGTCGATTTTAAAAAAAGTTGCAAATATTATTACCTAAATTGAACGATTATGAACAAAGAGAAGTGCCAAGATTTTGGGAACAAAAGTATTCAGAAAAAAATGATAATACCCGTTGGTACTTGAATTTTTTTTAGGAATACCTTTTGGCTCAATAGATTGGTGCTTATTGAAGTTCATAATCGTTCAATTTAGGTATTAGTTTATTTCATTAATTCAGCATAATATTTATAAAATAAAGGTATAGTCTCAATTCCTTTATAGAACATTTCCAAAGGATAATTTTCATTAGGTGAATGAATTGCATCACTTTCCAACCCAAATCCCATTAAAATTGCTTTTGTACCGAGAACTTCTTCAAAAGTTGATATGATAGGAATACTTCCGCCGCTTCTTACAGGAACGGGTTTTTTTCCGAAAACATATGTATATGCTTTTTCAGCAGCTACATATCCCGGAATATCAATTGGTGAAACATAACCTTGTCCGCCGTGTAAAGCTGTAACTTTAACTTTAACAGTTTTTGGAGCAATGGCTTTGAAGTGATCTTCAAATAGTTTGCTGATTTTAATATTATCTTGATTCGGGACTAACCTCATTGATACTTTTGCATATGCTTTTGAAGGTATAACGGTTTTTGCACCTTCTCCGGTATAACCTGCCCAAATTCCGTTAATGTCCAAAGCCGGTCTGATACCTGTTCTTTCGTTTGTAGAATAACCGGTTTCTCCGTCAAGTTTTTCAACATCTAATGCTTCCATATATGCTTTTTCATCAAAAGGTGCTTTTGCCATTTCAGCTCTTTCTTCTTTACTTACTTCTGATACATCATTGTAAAATCCCTTAATGGTTATTTTACCTTCTTCATCAATCAGGCTTGCCAATAATTTAGTTAAGACATTAGCAGGATTTGCAACGGCACCGCCGAATAATCCTGAATGAAGATCTTTATCAGGTCCGGTTACTTCTACTTCCATATAACTTAAACCTCTGAGTCCTGTAGTTATTGAAGGTATATCCGGAGCAATCATACTTGTATCTGAAACAAGAATAACATCTGATTTCAGCAATTCTTTATTGTCTTCCATAAATTTTCGAAGATTGGGAGATCCTACTTCTTCTTCTCCTTCAATAATGAACTTGATATTACAAGGTAATTGATTGGTTTTAACCATATATTCAAATGCTTTTGCATGCATAAATCCTTGTCCTTTATCATCATCGGCACCTCTGGCATATATTTTACCGTCTCTTATTTCCGGCTCAAAAGGTTTAGTATCCCAAAGATCTAACGGGTCAACAGGCATAACATCCATATGTGCATATACCAATACAGTCGGTAGTTTAGGATCAATAATTTTTTCTCCGAATGTTACAGGATTTCCTTCAGTTTCCATTACTTGTGCTTTACCGGCACCGGCATCTAACATTGTTTTTTTCCAATATTCAGCTGCTTTATACATATCATCTTTATGCTCAGATATTGAACTGATTGAAGGAATTCTGATTAATTCGAAAAGCTCTTCTAAAAATCGGTCTTTGTTTGTTTCGATGTATTGTTTTAAATCTTTCATATTTCTTTATTATTAGTAAATGTATTTTTTAAAAACATACAAAACTACAAAATTGTTTTTTTAATTATATAAACATTCTTTAAAATATTTTGAATTATCAAAAAAATACTTATTTAATACAAAGTAATTTTATTTTTGCAGTTTATTACTAAATTCTCAAAAAATGAATAAAGTTTTATTTTTATTAGTCTTTTGCTTAATTGTAAATTTTGGCTTCTCACAAAATAATTATAATATTCCGAATTACAAAGATTCACTTTTTGCCGGAATAGAGATGTATAATAACGGTAAATACCAAGAGGCTTTAAAAGTTTATCGGTCAATTCCTGAAAATGATACAAATTATATAACAGCTGTTTCGGAACAATTACTAATTTATTATGTACTTGAAGAATATAGTAAAGGTGTAGAAATTGCCGAAAATGCAATAAAGAATTGGAGACATTCTTTGTCTGCTTCATTTTTTTCCAATTACGGAGTATGTCTTGATATGAGCGGAAAAAATTCTCAAGCAGTTGAAGTATATGATATTGCATTATCAAAATTTCCTGTGAATTATTTGCTTCATTATAATAAAGGCATATCGTTGGAAATGATGAAACGTCATAAAGAAGCATTTGAAGAATATAAAAAAGCAGTCGAAATCAATCCGTTTTATTCAAAAGTGCATTATAAATTGGGAGCTTATGCATTAAATGAAGGAAAAATTTCTTTAGGCATATTGGCATATAATACTTTTTTATTGCTGGATCCGAATTCTGAATTGTCAAACACTGTTTTAGTTGAATTAAATGAAATATGTTCAACAAAACTTGACGAAAAATTAGAATCTAAAGGAGTTGATGTTTGTGAAGGTGAAGATTATTCAGAAATTGATCTTTTAGTAACAAATTATGTTGCTTTAAATAAGAAATATAAAGTTAATTCAAAATTTAAATACCCTGCTGTTAAACAATCTCATCTGATTTTTCAAAAATTTTCCGAGCTGTCCGAAAGCAATCAATTTTGGTACAGAACTTATGTCCCGTTTTTTAAACATATTATGAAAGAAGGAATGTTTGAGGATTATTCATATTATATATCTCAGTCAAGTAACAGCAATTCTCATAAAAAGATTATTAAAAAAAATATTGTTAAAATTAATAGTTTTATGAAAAAGGCATTTTCAATTTTTGATGAAATTCACAGAAATTTTTATCTTGATAAAAAATATAATAATGTATTCAGAGGAAATGAAAGATATGCTGTAAGTACATTATGCAACCTTACAGATGATAAGAAAAACCTAAAAGGTGATTTTGCTGATTTTTACCCTGCCGGAAATTTGAAAAGCATTGGAAAGTACTCTGATAACGGTTTAAAAACAGGTGAATGGAAGTTGTATAATAAAGAAAGTATATTGATTGAAAGAGATATATATAAAGACAATATTTTAATTGATACATTATATACATATTCAGATTTTGGAATAATTTCCGGAAAATATTCAGTAAAGGATGATAAACTTGACGGTGAAATTACATATTATGATCCGGCAGGTGCTTTATTAAAGCAGTTATTTGTGTTTGATAACCAAATTCAGGGTAAAGTCAAAGAGTACTATACAAACGGTTCGTTATTAGCTGAATATAATGTTGTTGATAATGAAACAGACGGAAGATATATTAGTTATTATCCCGGCGGGGAAATATTTGAGATATTAAATTATAAGATCGGAAAGAAAACCGGTGTTGATACTGTTTTTCATAATAACGGAAATATTTATTTTACCGGAAAAGTAATTGATGACAAATATGAAGGAGATGTTAATTATTATTGGAATAACGGAAAAATTCAATCCGAATATAATTATAATAACGGTATTATATCCGGTATTCAGAAAGAGTACTTAAGAGACGGTACATTGGCTTCTCAATCAGATTATGATGAAAAAGGTAAACTCAACGGTATTAAGAAAGAATTTTATTCCGACGGGAAAGTATTCTCTGAAATTGAATATCAGAAAGGTGAAATTATTGCATACCGATTTTATGACAAGAAAGGAAAAACTATTGAAGATCAAATCAGAAAAAAAGGGAGATTTTATTATGTCGGTTACCGGAAAAACGGAAATATAATGTCAAAAGGTGAATACGGTAAAAAGTTGAATCAAGGGAAATGGGATTATTATGATAAATACGGTATATTGGAATCATCTGTAAATTATACAGACGGTAAGGTAAACGGTGAAGCGTCATATTATTATCCTAACGGATACAGGTATCAAAAAGAAAGTATAAAAGATGATAAAAGTAACGGTCATATTTTCGGTTATTCACCATATAAAATAATGCTTTTTGAAGGTTATTACAAAGATGAAATAAAAACAGGAACTCATAAAACGTATTATAATGACGGTACACTTCTGTCGGAAGCTTATTATATTGATGATAAATTGAACGGATATTTTAAAGACTTTTGTCCGGAAGGAAAATTATACAGAAAAAGTTATTATGAAGACGGTGTTTTGAAAAATATTAAAACATACAGCAGTTCAGGTTCAGTAATTGATTCAACAGCTCTTGATAACGACACGTGGCATATAGTACTACACAATGAGAGCGGAGATGTTATATTTGATTATCATTTAAAACATAATAAAATTGAAGGAAAATATTTTGAATATTATCCCGGAAAAATAATTAAAACGAAAGCAAGCTATCTGAACGGTAAGTTGAACGGAATATATGAAGAGTATCATAATAACGGTAATTTAAAAAATTGTTACAATTATTCCGAAGGATACCGAAACGGTGAAAACAAAGATTATTATTATGACGGAAATATTAAATTTGAGGGTAATTATTATTTGGATGAATTGGACGGAAAATATATTTGGTATTTTAGTAACGGTAAAAAAGAAATTGAAGGCTTAAAAATTAACGGATTAAAAACCGGAAGGCATATCTATTATTCACCTGACGGAGCAGTAAATCATTACAGATATTTTGATGAAGATGCCGTAAAAGCATACGGATATAAAGAGAACGGAGTTGAAAAGACAGTAGAGTTTAACGGAACCGGTAAAATTAAGCTGTATTTTGAGAACGGAAACATTTCAAGAGAATTTCAAATTGAAAACGGATGGTATGAAGGTGATTTTAAAGAGTATTATTCTTCCGGAAAGATTTATGAACATATTAACTTCAAATACGATAAACCTGAAGGTGAACATATCACATATTTTGAAAACGGTAATGTTAAGATAAAAAGTATTTTTGCAAACGGTGTAAAATTCGGAGAAGAACTTGAGTATTTTCCCAACGGTAAAATTCATTTTATCAAAAATTACATAAACGGGTATTTGCAAGGCGCATATGAAGAATATAATGAAGCAGGAGATTTAATGCATAAATATCTTTACAGGTATAATGACATAATTAAAACGATTAAATAAAATGTATAAGAATTTTTTTTCCGGAATAATATTAATTATAATAATTTCGCTAAGTGCAAAGGGACAAGTTGCATTTAACGAACTTAAAGAAAAATATAAATCTGACGATTATGTAATTTTATCAAAATATAAAAAGCTTACAATTAATATAAATAAAGAAGGTAAATTAGAAATTATCAGCGATGATGAAGAAAAAAGAATGTTCTTAAATAAGAAAGCAGGAATGTATTCTGATGATGAAATATTATATTCCGGATTTTGGGAATTGGAGAATATTTCTGCATACACAGAAATCCCGAATAATAAGAAATATAAAAAAATCAAAGTAAAGGAATTTGAATACGAAAAGCTTATCAGTGATGATGTATTTCATGATGATTTTAAAAAAACAAAATTTTATTATTCTTCATTAAGAGAAAGAGCAATTGCTACTAAAAGTTACAGAATGATTTTGAAAGAACCCAGATTGTTGAAATCGTTTTTCTTTCAAAGTATTTTTCCGATTTTAGAAGCAAATTTTATTATTGATGCAGATGAAAATATTGAATTGGGATTTGCTGAATTTAATACAGAAGCATATAGCATTCAATCAAAAGAAGATAAAGAAAAAGGCAGAAAAATATATCAATTTATTGCCAAAGACATTGAACGATTGGAATACGAAGAAAATATAGGAAGTTTTACATACTTTATCCCGCACATAATTCCGTATATAAAAAGTTATAATGTGAATGATTCTGCTGTTTATCTGTTAAACAGCATTGACGGTCTTTACAGATGGTACATATCTTTGGTTTCTCAAACTGATTATTCCTGTACCGGAGAACTTGCAAATGAA
>JAUVIG010000214.1 GCA_030592825.1 Chlorobiota bacterium
ATGTCTTTTTTAAATTCATCAAGTTCACTAAAGGTCATAATACGTCTTCATTTTGATCATAATTCCTGACCGAATATGGTGCTTCTCTGTAAAAAGCTAATTCATAATCTATTGCTTCACCTGTTTTAGTGGCTAACCACGGCATATCTCTATGCGAATAATCACTTATTGCTGATGCTGACCAATCTGAATATTGGTCTATTACTTTGTCAATCACATCCTTTTCACCGGCATTAAGGTTTGTAAGATCAGGTTTAGATAAGGGTATGTATCTTGTTTGGGGATATCCGTGATAATCAGTTTTAATTCTTTTTAATTGTTTACTTGCAATCATTTGATTAATAATGTAAGCAAGTTTTTGAGGAACAGGACCGTATGGCAGTTTTCTGTATTCAGCTCCGCTTAAATGCTCTTCATACAGTTCGTAGTAATGAAAATCAGAGAAATACAGTAATTTGTACAGGAGAGTTTCACCGACATTAGGTTTTCCGGCACATTTTTCAAGTATATACAGCAGTATATCTTTGAATTTATTTACTTTCAGTTCCGGAACAGAAACCCTTAATTTTGGTTCTTTATCAACTTTTTCTTCGTCAATTATTAATTCCGGCAAACTAAAATCAGCAGATAAAAGTTTATCAATGGATAAAGACAGGAAATCAGCAATTTTTTTTATTTCAATTACCGACAGATTTCTTTTTCCCAACTCTATTTGGGTAAGTGACGGACGAGAAATGTCAAGCATCTTTGCCAAATCATTCTGAGAGTATCCTTTGCTTTTTCTTAAGTCTGATATTCTTTGTCCTATTTCTTTTTGTGTTATTGTCTTCATTGTCTCTATTTTTCAAGACAAAAATACAAAATGTTTTAATATAATACAAATAAATGTTTTGTTTTCTTACACGGAGAGTGCTTTTTTTATTGCAACAGAATCTTCAACAGATTGATATGTGAATTTTGCCAAAGTTGGTCAGATTTCATTATTTTGTTAACAATCAGCTTATCAGCAGTTTGCAAATTTAAAAATTTTGGCAAAGTTTAACTGATTGTTAATAATCGTTTGTAGTTTTTGTTGGCTGTGGTTTAGGTATTCTGTGATTTGTCAGATTAACCTTTAAGCGGTTACAACCGCTAAAAGGTAGAGTGGAAATGTTTGATATTTAGCGGTTTGTACCGCTTGAGCGCTGTTTAGTTAAACGAAAAGGTGCAAAGCAACTAATTCTGTAAAATACTCAAAACAGCAAGCTTATAATCAGTCAATTAACAAAGTTGCTATGCACCTTATTTATTGATTATTAAAGTTTTCTGTTAAACACTATTTATTAAAGTGTTATTACAATTATTCTAAACAACAGTCTTTTTTACCGGTAAAGTACCTATTTTACCGCCAACACAATATTATATTTCCACAGGTTTTCTTTTAATGCTTTATATTGATAATAACCACTTTTGTAGTGTTTTTTCGAAAACCTTGACACACCGGAATGAAATAAATTATATAATTCAGACGGAATTGCACCTAAA
Source organism: Chlorobiota bacterium (assembly GCA_030592825.1). Taxonomy (GTDB): domain Bacteria; phylum Bacteroidota; class Bacteroidia; order Bacteroidales; family JAADGE01; genus JAADGE01. Next base: position 1,525 of record JAUVIG010000214.1, read on the forward strand.
ATTGCAGCATAGTAAATACGTTTTGCACTTTTCCGTATCTTTTCGGTATAGTCTAATTTTTTTTTAATTATGAATCCGGCGTTTTTCAGTTCTTCAACAAAAAGTTCACAAGAAATTAAATCAGAGATTAACCATGTTTGAATCCACTTTTTTATTAGTGATTTTTTATCAAGTTGATTATCACTTGTGAGGAAGAAGTCACTTAATATAAGTCGCCCTCCTTTTTTCAATACTCTGTATGCTTCATTAATAAATGCCTGTTTATCCGGTGCCGAAGACATGCTTTCACAAGCCCAAACGACATCAAAGGATTCATCATCAAAGGATGTTTTGGTATAATCCATAATACGGAAAGAAACCGGACCATCAAGATTTCTTTCCTTTGCTATGCGAGTTGCAAAATTTACTTGCTTTTCACTTAATGTAATACCAACAACTTGAACATTTTTATTACTGCTTAAATACATGGCTGCACCACCGACTCCGCATCCTGCATCTAATATTTTATCAGATTCAGAAATGTTACTCAATTCCGCCAATATTCTGTTCGTATTGCTTAATGATGTCGAAAAATTTTTAATTCCTTTCTCCCAAATTCCATAGTGTAATGAAAGGCTGTTTTTGAGATCCCACCATTTTTCATAATGTATTTGGGTGGTATTATAATATTCTGCTACATCTTGTTTTGTAAACATATTCTTTTATTATATGCTGATGGTTTGAATAGACTTTTTAAAACAGAATTTTAAATTTATTCTGCAGATTTTTTATACATTTTAAAAAACAATAAAGGAAGGAATCCGAAATTTAAAATTACAATTGATAAAACAAGAATGAAAGCAGCCCCGGGCCAATGCATCCCCTTAAAGAGTATTGATAATATTAATAATGAAAATCCCGCATAGCCTAATATAAATTTAAGCTTATTTGTAAATACTTTGCTTATTTCTTTCTTATAGTAATAAATAAACAGTACCGGCAGAAATGCAATAATTAAAATTACACCACTCAAATACAGTAATAAACCACTAGCCGGCCAATGCATAAGTTTGAAAAGATATCCGGTTGTAAAGCTTATTAAAGTAAAAAATCCCAGTAAATAAATTGACTTTTTCATAATTCCTATATTTTTTTTAGTTAATAAAAAAATTGTTTCCTTTTGTATTTCATCTAATCCGTTCGGACAAATATTTTGAAAAGCTTTTTCGTATGCATCTTTAAAATTGTTTCCTTTTTTCATTTCATCTTCTGCAACACAGCAAAAGTGGTCAATCAAATCTTCTTTTAAGTCCGATGAAACAATTGCACTATTTGATATTTCTTTGGTAATAAAATCAATATCCTTATCTGATAAGTAATTCATGTTAATTGTATTTTTATATGAAATGATAATATTTTATTTAATGTGTTCATGAAACTTTTAATTTCTGATATCTTTTCGTCCTTAACTTTAGTTCCCTTTTTTGTAAGAAAATAATATCTCCTTATTCTTTTTCCTATATTTACAGTTTCAACTTCAATTAAGCCGTCGTCTTTTAGTTTATGAAGTGCCGGATACAATGAACCTTCCTTAATCAGTATTTTTTCGTCTGATAATTCTTTAACTTCTTGAGTTATCTGGTATCCATACATCTTTTCGTTATTTTCAAGCAACTTTAAAATAATAGTGGATAATGTTCCTTTTAACAGTTCTTTTGAATACATAGGACAAAGATACATAGAATATCTATGTATTACAAATTTTTGATGAAAAATTTAAAATTATTTAATTTTACGTCGAAACTCAAAGCTCTTTCAAGTTTAGCTCCAAACTCTTTTTTTGTTGATTTCTTCTTTATCGCGGAAAGCTTTTTCTAAATCAATATCATATCTGTTTGCAACGGCACATAAATAGATAATTATATCTGCCAGTTCTTCATCAATTGATCCGAATTTTGAATTTTGATCAACTTTAATCTTTTCTTTTTTTCTTACAGCTTTAAAAAGTTCACCTATTTCCTCACCGAGCATTAAACATTTTTGTAATACATTTTGCTCTGCAAAACCTCGTTCAATTTCCAATTGACTAACATATTCTTGAAAATCTTTAAAAGTTGGTTGATTCTTTAGGAAAAGTTTAGATTGATCGTTGTTCATAAGTTAAAATATATTTCTGTGAAAATAAGATACACAAATGCGTATTTTTCAAATATATATACTAAATCGTTTAATCCGAAATATATATTTGTAATATTTTAATAACTTTGCAATATTCGGTGAAGTATAAGCGGTTTTTTTCCGAAACCAAACATAAATCAGGAATAATGAAACAAGCATGTTTAAAATATTTATTACCACACAAGGGAATGATTATTTTTAACATGCGGTTCCGTCTGACCTTTGAAAAATAATTTTAGTGTAAACAGATGAAAATATTAATGCTGAATAATGAATTTCCTCCGCTTGGCGGCGGCACCGGAACAGTAAATTCAGAACTTCTGAAACAATTCAAAAAATATCCTGAATTTAAAATAGATTTAATCACTTCCGAACAAGGCAAAAAAAAGATTATTGAAAACTTCTCCAAAAATATCAGAATTATTAAATATCCTGTAAATAATAAGAATATTCATCATGCATCAAATCTTGAATTGATAAAATATACACTTAAAGCAAGTTTTGCTGCATTGAAATATTACAGAAAGGAAAAATACGATTTAAGTTTTGCATGGAGTACTGTTCCTGCCGGATTTGTTTCATTTTTATTAAGAGTATTCAAAAAATTGCCTTATATAGTAAGAGTCGGCGGACCTGACATTCCGGGTTTTGAGCAACGTTACAACACAATTTATAAATTAATATCTCCTTTAATTAAACTGATTTGGAAAAAATCTGACTTACTAATTGCTAAATGCCGAACAGAATTTGATATGATAAAGGATATTAACAATAAATTAAAAATTGACATTTTTTATAACGGAGTTGATACAGAAAAATTTAAACCAAAAGATACAGTTACAGAAACAAATACTTTAAATATCATCTGCCCGGCTCGATTAATACAACGTAAAGGACAAGATTTATTAATTAAAACTGTTGCTGACTTAAAAAAAGAAGGTATTAATTTTGAGGTAAAATTTATTGGAGAGGGCGATGAAAAAGAAAACTTTATAAAGTTGAGTGAAAAATTAGATTTATCGGAAAATATTCATTTTATTGGATATGTACCTCGCGAATTAATGATACAAGAATACCAAAACTCCGATATATTTTGTTTACCTTCCTACAATGAAGGAATGAGCAATGCACTTCTTGAAGCAATGTCGTGCGGTTTGCCGGCAATTGTAACAAATGTCGGCGGAACCGAAGAACTTGTTGATGATTCAAACGGTTTTATTTTTGAAGCAGGTGATAAAGATGCTTTAAAAGATATACTTACAAACATACATAAAGACAAAAAAACATTAAAACAACTCGGCAAAAATTCACGAGAAAAAGCATTGAAATTTTCTTGGGGAAAAATTGCAGATGATTATGCAGAATTATTTAGGAATCAGTAAAGTTTTTTGTTTTTTGAGGAAGACAGGGTATGTAAAATCAGAAAAAATGAAACTTTCGTGAGAAAAATTAAGTCATTAACAAACAAAAGAACAATAATGAAAATATTAATAACCGGCACAGCCGGATTTATAGGTTCGCATCTTGCAGAAGAATACATTAATAAAGGATACGAAGTATTCGGACTTGATAATATAAATGATTATTATGATGTAAATTTAAAATTTGCAAGATTGCAAAAAGTCGGTATTAATAAATCGGATATCTCATATAATTTATTAACTGAAAGCAAAAAATATCCTAATTACAGATTTATCAAATTAGATTTAAAGGATAAAGACGGTTTAGATAAACTTTTTTCGGAAAATAATTTTGATTATGTATGTAATCTCGCAGCTCAAGCCGGTGTAAGATACAGCCTTACAAATCCGGACGCATATATCAACAGTAATATTATCGGTTTTGTAAATATTCTTGAAGCATGCAGGCATAACAATATCAAACATCTCGTATATGCAAGCAGCTCAAGTGTTTACGGATTAAATCAAAACATGCCGTTTTCAACATCCGATAATGTTGACCATCCGATAAGCTTATATGCTGCATCAAAAAAATCAAATGAGTTAACGGCACATGCATATAGTCATTTATTTCAATTACCGACTACCGGTTTAAGATTTTTTACAGTTTACGGGCCTTGGGGAAGACCCGATATGGCATTATTCCTTTTCACCGAAGCTATTCTTAATAATAAACCGATAAATATATTTAACAACGGAGATATGCAACGTGACTTTACTTTTATTGATGACATTATTCAAGGAATAAAGCATGTTACCGGTAATCCGCCGAAAGGTGATAAATCGTGGTCGGGTTTGAATCCAAACCCGGCAAGTTCCTCTGCACCTTACAAATTATATAACATAGGTAACAATAACCCGGTTCAACTAATGGATTTTATTAGTGAAATTGAAAAAGCTTTAAACAAAAAAGCTATAAGAAATTATATGCCGATTCAACAAGGTGATGTTCCGGCAACATATGCAGATGTTTCCGATTTAATTAAAAATTTCAGTTATAAACCAAATACTTCAATTAAAACAGGGATTATAAAATTTATTGATTGGTACAGAGAATATTATAATAAAAAATAAACAGATGAAACGCACAAGTAAAAAAAAACATATAATCAAAAATCAAGCAGTTAAGAACTCTAAAAAAAAACAAGAGCATAAACAAAAATCAAGACTTAAAACAAATTACAATTATTTATTTCTCGGATTTATTTTCGGAACAGTTGTTTTTATAATTAACTATTTATTTTTCATTCCTGATGACAGTACATTTTTACGATTGTCGTTAAGTAAAAGCACATTTATATTCATTTCTCTGTTTTTTTCAGGAACTATAGTTTACATCTTGTTCAAAATTAAAGAAAAACGAGCTGCAAACATTTCAAAATTTGCTTTTTTGATATTGCTGTTATACAGTATTTTGGTAAGTTTTATTCCGGCAAAAGAATATTCAAACGAATTTGTTGCTTTATATCATAAGTTGACAGCTTTTCAAACACTTATTATTGTTCCGACAACAG
>JAUVIG010000309.1 GCA_030592825.1 Chlorobiota bacterium
GATTTAATAATTATCGGTGGTGTTTCTTTAAGTCGCTTAATTACACGAAACATTTTCAGCTCGCCTTCAACAGTTAATCCGGAACCGCTTTTGATTTCAACTGCACCTGTTCCTTGTGAGATGATTTCGTTAATTCTCGGAAGTGCTTGTTTATATAGTTCATCTTCTGAAGTTTCATCTAGTAATTTTGCTGAGTTTAATATACCTCCGCCTTTCTTTGCAATTTCTTCATACGACAGGCCTTTGATTTTATCAATATATTCAATTTCTCTGCTTCCTGCATAAACTAAATGGGTATGAGAATCACAAAATGAAGGAAATACAAATTTGCCGGTTGCATCAATTGTTTTATAATTTCCCTTTATTTCCGGCAAATCTTTCATTTTACCGAAATCTTCAATAATATCATTCTTCAATATCAAATATGCATTATCAATATTATTGATTTTTGCCATATCTTTACCACAGACTTTCAATTTTGGTTTGTCTTCTGTTTGAACGAGTTTTTTTATGTTTTTTATAAGGATTTTTGAACTCATTTTTAATTATTTAGAAATTGTTTGCTAAAGTAAATAGAAATTTATTAAAAATGGATAAAAAAAATCCCTGAAAGTTTTACAATCAGGGAAATAATTAATAATTTAACAAAAATTCTAAAGATATTTTTGTTCAAGTCCGTAAACTATATGTTTAACTTCATCAGCCCATTCCAAATGCGATTTTGAATTATTGAAAGCAGTGTAAGGTATTGGTTTGCCGAATACAATCGGTATGGTTGCGTTTCTTTGTTTAAATACTTCACCGGGGAGCAGAAATAACTCTAAATTTGCTTTAATTTTTAAAAACTTTCGGATTTTTGAAAAACGATAGAATTTTTTTGAGTTTCTGCCGCCGATAAAAATAGGAATTATATCTCTTTTATGTTTAACGGCATTTCTTATGAAGCTTTTGTGCCACGGACCGTCATCCATTTTACCTTTAATTATCCTGGCTACTTTTCCTGCCGGAAATATAAACAAATGTGAATCTTCTTTTGAAAGATGATCTTCAATGGCATCTCTCTTTTTTTTATCACTATTCTTAAAAGTAGCAACCGGCAAGAAAATACCTTTTGTATTTTCTACTTGCAGAAACAAATCATTTGCAATGATCTTTACGTTTTTAAACTTTTCATATATTTTTCCGATCACTGCACCAAAATCAACAGCACCCAACGAATGATTGCTTGCAAAAATAAATCGGCCTTTGTCGGGAATATATTTTTCATTGAATGTTTTAACCTTGAGGTTTAGATGATCAACAACCCCTTTAACAAAATCAAAGTCGAATTTATCTTGATTTTCCCTGATAATTAAGTTCACTTCATCTTGGTGAACCATTTTTTTTAAACGATTAATAATAAATTGCGGTAAGTTCTTTACAATTTTATTCTTTTGACTTCTTATAACTTTGTCCAAGTTTACTTCTTCCATTTTTTTTATCTTATTATCTCAACAGACTTTATGATCGCCAATGACAGATTAATAATCTTTCATTTCAGCTTATATAAAAACACACCAAAATTATACTTTAATTTTGATATTTAAACTTTATACAATATTTTTTATTTCTTGAATTCAATATAGCAAAAAGAAATAAAAAAAATATTAATTTTACTGAATGTAAAAATGAAAAAACGCTAAACTATGAAAATATTAATTTTACTTTTTGTCTTTTTCTTTTCAACTGCATTTTCTTTAAATGCACAAAATGATCAAGAAGAATATAAAAAAGCCGTTGATTTTTTTAAATCTGCAAACGATTTCAAGCAAAAGAATGATTTTGAAAATGCAAAAAAAAACTTCATTAAAGCAGCTGATCTTTTTAAGAAACATAACTATACAGGTAATTATATTCAATGCAGATATTCAGTTGCAGATATTTATATTTTGAAAAACAAATTTAAAGATGCAGAAAATATTCTTTTGGAGATTGAAGATATTTCCATTGAAAAATATGGTGAAAATAATCAATTTCTCTCAAATATATATTACGGTAAAGGTATTGTAACGGCTTATGAAGGCAAACAAGACGAAGCTGTTGATTATTATAATAAAGCATTAGAAATAAATGAAAAGTCAGATAAACCGAATGATTTTCACAAGTCCAACATATACGGATGCTTGGGGAATGCTTATTCTGAAAAAGGTGATTTGGATAAAGCTCTTGAGAATTATAAAAAAGATATTAAAATTAAAAAAGGTATTGTTGGTGAAAATCATCCGATATTAGCTGTTGCATACAATAATATTGCAAATATTTATAAGACTAAAGGAGAATATGATTATGCATTAGAGCATATTGAAAAAGCACTGAATTTAAGCCTTAATGCATACGGAAAAGATAATTTTGAAACTGCTAAGTATTATTCAAGTAAAGGTAGTATTTATATGGAAAAAGGGCAGTATGATATTGCTTTGGATTTTTTTAAAACTGCATTGAATATTAATAAAGCAATTTTTGGAGAGAAACATAAATCTGTTGCTGATAATTTGAGTGATATAGGTATTTTGTATAATAAACAAGCGGAATATGATAAGGCGTTAATATATTATAAAGATGCATACGATATTCAAATTGATTTATTTGGTGAGAATCATCCTGATATTGCCGGAACATGTAATAATATTGGTGATATTCTGGAAAAACAAGGAAAGCATGAATCTTCTCTAAAGTATTATGAAAAAGCTGTTTCTGTAAAGATTAAATATTTCGGTTCTAACCACCCTGAATTAGCAGTTTATTATAATAATATGGGTATCAACTATTATAATCGTAAGAATTACAGAAGCTCAATGATGTATTATCTGAAAGCTGTGAGTATATTAGAAAATAATTACGGATCAAAATTTCCTCGTCTGGTTAGAATATATGCCAATATTGGTAATATATGTCTAAAAGACAATAATTTTAATAAATCATTATATTATTATCAGAAAAGTATTGCAGCAAATATCAGAGATTTTAATCCGGATTCGACAGATTATTATTCTCATCCTGTTATCAGAAATTATTTTGACATCAATAATTTACTAATTTCTCTGAATGGTAAAGCTGATGCATTATACAGAATATTCATAAGTGAGCCGGACAATACAGAGAATCTCATACTCTCATATGAAAATTATGTTTTGTGTGATTCTGTTATCGCTATTACGAGAAAAAAAGTTATTAAAAAATCTGATAAGATATTATTGGGTAACAGGTCGAGACTAATATATGATAATGCCACCTCTGTTACTATTGAGTTATCCGAAATCTCAAATAATGAAAAACAAAAAAATGAGTATAATAAAAAAGCATTTTATTTTGCTGAAAATAATAAAGCAGTTGTTCTTTCAGAAGCTGTAACAGCTTCAGAAGCCAAGTATTTTTTGCATCTGCCGAGAGAAATTTATGAAAAAGAGAAGGCTCTTAAAATTGCTATAGCAAATTTCGAAAAAGAGTTGAGCGAAATTAATGATGAAAATAAAATAAAGATATTTGAAGAAAATCTTTTTGTGTTGAATGATGAATTAAGAAAGCTAAATAATTTAATTGAATCGAAATATCCTAAATATCACGAATTAAAATACAGAACTGCTGAATTTAGTATTGATGAAATTCAAGAACAAATAGATAAAAACACAGCTGTCAGAAGTTATTTTTGTGGTCAAGATAATATCATAATATTTACAGTTACAAAAGAAAAACTTACTGTTTCTTATTCAGATAAACCTGATGACTTTGAGGAAAAAGTTAAAGAGTTTCATCGAAATATTACTTCCGGGTATAAATCATACTTTAAGTTATTTCTGCAATCCGGTCAATATTTTTATGAGCTGTTTTTTCCCGAAAGATTACCTGACAAAATAAAAAATCTGATAATTATACCTGACGGGATGATAGGTTTGATACCATTTGAATCACTATTAAATGAAGATTATCAAGGAACTGTAACGAACTTTAAAGAATATCCCTTTTTAATAAAAAAATATCAAATCAATTATGCTTATTCAGCCGGCTTATTATTAAAGTCATTAAAAGCTAAATCAAGAATGAATGATTCAAGAAAAGCTTGGTTGGGTTTTGCTCCGGTTTTTGACAATATTTCTCAAAGAAATATTAACGGAGTTAATGCAACCGCATTACCCGGAAGCAAAAGAGAAGTCAATGATATTGAAGAACTTTTTAAACAAAAGAAACTTGTAACAAATTCAGTTATTAATAATTTTGCCACTGAAACCTATTTTAAAACAGCTGAACTTATGAATTATAAGTATATACATATTGCAACACACGGTATTGTAAATACTTTTGAACCAAAGTTATCCGGATTGCTTATGTATCCTGAATCAGATGAAAATGACGGAGTATTATTTTCAGGTGAAATTTATAATTTAGAATTAGATGCAGATTTGGCAGTGCTTTCAGCATGTGAAACAGGTTTGGGAAAAATTTCAAAAAGTGAAGGAATAATAGGCTTATCCAGAGCTTTATTATTTGCAGGTGCAGATAATATAATTGTTTCACTTTGGAAAGTTTCCGATGAATCAACTACAAACCTGATGGTAGATTTTTATTCAAATTTATTAGAAAATGAAACTGACAGAGCATATGCTTTACACAAAGCTAAACTAAAAATGATAGGAGAGGGCGGAACTTTTGCTCATCCGTTTTTTTGGTCACCTTTTGTATTGATTGGAAAATAGAAAAAACAGAATTTAGATTATAGAATTTAGTAATTAGAATTCAGATAATTGAAGCATTAAAGCATTTTGAAAAAATCAAAGAATAAAAGAAAATATTTTTTATTAAAATCATCGTAACTAATCAGTTTGTGTTTAACCGGTTTTATATTTCGTACCTAAGGGCACGAATAACGCTTAATTTTACTGTGTTTTACCAATATTTAACCCCTAACGGGGTTTTAAGCATCCTGTTAAGGATGGAATATGGGTAAAATATATAACA
>JAUVIG010000310.1 GCA_030592825.1 Chlorobiota bacterium
AATCTTGAAAGTTTCTTTTTGTGAAAAAACAGACAATGAAAGAAGAGCAAATATTAAAATAAGATAAATTTGTTTCATAAAAATCACTTGAAAAATTATAAGATTTCAAAAATAGTAAAACTATTGATTACCGGTTAATTTTATTGTTCTTTTTTCATCAATCTGAATATTTTTTGTAAACAAAAATACTCTTAGCTTAACATTACCGGTTGCAATAATTTGAATAGATTTTTTATTGAAAATTTCTGCAATTAATAAAAGGGATTTAATTGAAAATAGTCCTCTTAAGTCCGGTTTAAGTGTAAAAGATACAGGTATAATGCCTTTATAATTTGCAGGTATTATAATCTTCGAGTCAGGATTTGCCGTAACAAAATCTATTTCTTTGATTGACAGTTTAATATTATAACTCGTAACTTTTATTTTGTAATTATTCGGATTATTTACTTGTATTTTTATTGTTAAAGAAATTTTTTTTATTCCCTTTTTTTTTATTTGTATATCTTCTATTTTAATAATCTCAACATCTTTATACTTACAACTTGCAATAATCAGAACAAAAATAATCGGTAAGAATAAATTTTTTATATATAAGTGTTTTTTCATCTTTGCATTTTATTTTATAGTTTAAACGCAGAATTATAATGACAAGTATTTCTGAATTAGGTGAATTTGGTTTGATTAAAAGACTGAGCAAAGATATATCAATTTACAATAAATCTACTGTTAAAGGAATAGGAGATGATGCGGCAGTTTTATCATATCAAAATAAAGAGACTGTGATAACTACAGATATATTAATAGAAGGAATACATTTTGATTTATCTTATGTTCCTTTAAAACATCTCGGCTACAAAGCAGTTATTGTTAATCTTTCGGATGTATTTGCAATGAATGCAAGTCCAAAGCAAATTACTGTTTCTATTGCAATCTCAAACCGATTTACATTGGAATCAATTGAAGAAATTTATAAAGGTATTAAATTAGCATGTGATACTTATAAAGTTGATTTGATCGGCGGAGATACAAGTTCTTCTGTTACCGGTATGGTAATTTGTATTACTGCAGTGGGAGAGGCAGATAAAAATAAAATTACATACAGATCCGGTGCAAAAGAAAATGATTTGATTTGTGTTTCAGGAGATTTGGGCGGAGCATATGCAGGTTTAAAATTATTACAAAGAGAACAAGATGTCTTCAGAAGCAATCCGGAAATTCAACCTGAATTGGAAGGTTATGATTATATATTGGGTAAACAATTAAAACCGGAAGCAAGAGTTGATATTATAAAATTGTTTGATGAACTGAAAATCAAGCCGACATCTATGATAGATATTTCCGATGGTTTATCTTCGGAACTGTTACACATTAGCGAGGAATCAAATTGCGGATGCAGAATTTATGATCAAAAAATTCCGATTGCTGAAGAAACACATGCATTTGCAAATGAACTTCAAATTGTACCGATAACATTTGCCCTGAACGGAGGTGAAGATTATGAATTGTTATTTACTATTTCACAAGCAGATTATAATAAATTTAGAAGCAATCCGGATGTTACAATTATTGGACATATAACAGAGCAAACAAAAGGTAATTATTTGGTTATCGGTGAAGGATCGGAGATTGAAATACAAGCACAAGGATGGAATGCCGTGAAAAATAATTAAGGGGATATAAAATAATAAGAATAAATGAACAATTTATTTTTTTAAATCACGCATTAATTTGGTTGCAAAAACAAAATCATTCAGTTCTTTATTATCTGTATGCATTATTTCTTCTTTATTACCGTACCACCATTTTTGTCCGTTATAAATAAATGCAATATTATCGCCGATCTCAGCAACAGAATTCATATCGTGAGTATTAATTACGGTAACGGTATTAAAATCAATGGTTAACTCTTTTATCAAATTATCAATAACGATTGCTGTTTTTGGATCCAAACCTGAATTCGGTTCATCAAAAAAAAGATATTTAGGATTTAAAACAACAGCTCTCGCTATTGCGACTCTTTTTTGCATACCTCCGCTGATCTCAGACGGATAAAGATCATCAACATTGTGAAGATTAACACGCTCAAGACAAAATCTTACTCGATTATGCATTTCTACCTTGCTCATCTTTGAAAACATTTGCAGAGGAAATATAATGTTTTCAAATACTGTGGAAGAATCAAAAAGTGCACCGCCTTGAAAAACCATACCGATCTCCTGTCGTATCTTCTGCTTTTCTTTATGATTCATATCAGTGAAAACATCATCACCATATATAATTTGTCCTTTATCTATTTGGTGAATTCCCAATATTGACTTTAAAAGAACGGTTTTACCGGAACCGCTTTCTCCGATGATCAAATTAGTCTCTCCTTTTTTGCATGTTAGTGAAATATCATTCAAAACATGATTATCATCGAAGGATTTCGATATGTTTTTTGCGATTATCAAGATAAAAGGATTTGAGTTATCACAACATTAAAGAATAAAATTAATATGCTGGAATAAACCACACCTTTTGTACTGGCTTTACCGACTTCTAAAGCTCCTCCTTGTACATAATATGCATGGTATGCAGGTATTGTAGCAATTATAAAAGCAAATATTACAACTTTAATTAAAGAATATGTTATATAAAAAGGAATAAAATAATAATGGAGTCCATATACAAAATCATCTATGGGAACGGCATTTGTAAAATAAACAGCCAAATAACCCCCTAATATACCTATGAACATACTGAATAATGTAAGTAAGGGAAATGTAAGAACAGCTGCAATGATTTTTGGCAGAACTAAATGACTTTCAGAATTCACACCCATCATATTAAGTGCTTCAATCTGCTCATGTATTTTCATTGTACCTATTTCCGAAGCAATATTGGCACCTACTTTTCCGGCAAGGATTAATGCTACAATGGTTGATGAGAACTCCAAAAACATTGAATCTCTGGTTCCGAGACCAACCAAATAAAGCGGTACAAAAGAAAGTTCAATATTATATGCCGTTTGTAGGGTAATTACAGCACCCATAAAAACAGAAATAATTAAAACAATCATAATTGAATTGATACCCAGTTTTTCAATCTCGAAAAAAACATTATTTAAAAATATTGAAGATTTTTGAGGTCTTTTGAAGACCTTTTTCATGAAAAGCAGATATCTTCCTATATGATAAAATGTATTCATTAAACTTATTTGCTACATCTACAAAGTAAGTAAAATAATTTTAAATATTTAACTGTTATTCAATTAAAGAACAAATTTACTTATCTTACGGCAATATTCAATTTGCCTTAATATAATTATTTTTATCTTTACATAATCTTTATAAAGATTACCATATGAGTAGTGATAAAAGGAAGCTGATCAATAATTATTTTGATTTTGAAGAGCCGGATTTACCGACTTTGAAGAAATATGCAAGATATGGCCTTATTGTGCTCATACTCGGTATTTTGATGTTATATTTAGAGCAAGCTGAAATTATAGGTGATTTTACGGTTATCAGTGTAGTTTTTATTTTGGTCGGATTGTTTTCTTTATGGATTTTGATAAAACCTTTTATTTCATCCGGTGTTATATTCTCTTCAAAAGCTGCTGACGGAGATATGGATATTTGGTTTTCAGAAGATATTCATGAAGTAATAAAACCTAAAGCTCTTGAGCAGTTGAAGATTAATTCTTCAAGTATTAAAGATGAAAATATTATTATTGTACCTTATCCTGTTTATTGGCAATTGCCGGATTTCACTACAGAACAAATAAGCAGAAAAATAGGAGAAGACGGAACTTATACATATTCAATTTGGATGGTACAAATTTTAATTGTAACAGATAATTTTATCAGCTATTATTCATGTATTTACGATTGGATCAATTCTTCAATTCATGATGAAAGAACTAATGAGTATTTTTTTGATGATATTGCTTCGGTAAGTAATGATACCTTTAATTTGGAATATAAGTTTATTGATAATGAAGAACTTGAAATTGGTATTGCAAAAGTATTTAAACTGACTAATATGTCAGGCGATCGTCTAAGCATCTTAACAGATATACCTTCTTTGAATGTTCCGGAGGGATATTCCAATAATTTGGAACGATTAGTTCAAGCCATTCGTATTCTTTTGAGAAACAGAAGATACGGAGAAGAAATTGAAGTTTCGGAAAAAAATGATACAAATGCCGGTGATGTTGTTTTTGAAGTTGAAAACAAAACGAAAGATAAGGGAAAAGTCTATTTTCATCAGCAATTAAGAGAACTATACAACGAGTATAATCAAGAAACAGAGGAAGATGAATGAATCCGAAAAAACAGAAATTAAATTAAAAATTTCACAAGAGATTTCGAAAACAAAGGAAAAAATTGCTGATTATAAAGAGTTAAATCAGCCGATTGCTCCGGATTGTGCAATAGGAAGAGTTTCTCGTATGGACGCTATAAACAATAAGAGTGTTACAGAAGCAGCACTCCGACAAGCTGAAAAGAAACTTGAAGGATTAAAATATATGCAAAAAACTTTGGGTAATGAAGATTTCGGATTATGTCAAAGATGCAAACAAGCAATTCCTGTTCCGCGTTTACTTTTTATGCCTCAAAGTCGGTTTTGTGTGAATTGTTCTCAGTAAGTTAAAACTTCTTTCAGGTTTCAATATTCTTAAAATAAGACAATTATTATCATCATCAGTAAAAAAATATTCATCATAAATTCTAAATAATTTTTAGTTTTTAGGAGACTGACATTTTATCATATTTATTTCAAAAATATCTTTTAATTTTCGAGTCAATATCAGATATTTATGAACCATTTCGAACCAATTGTTTTTATTTGCGAATAATTTATATTACAACATTAACAGACAACCTTTTTAATTTTCAATATGTTTTGAAAGTTCAAAAAGCAATTTAACAATATTTATTTTATACTTTTCGGTTAATATATTCCGTATAATCTTTTATCAAAGGTTTATAATCCTCATT
>JAUVIG010000191.1 GCA_030592825.1 Chlorobiota bacterium
AAAAAGAATTAGAAACAACTGATATTGAAGTTAAACGAAATCTAAAATCTAAACGGATAACCTCCTTTTTAACTGTAGCTTTATATGTTTCATTTATACTTATTAACAATGCTTTAAACCCTCAGTTAGAAAAGGTAATATATCCCTTAGGAAAAAATGTATCAGGTGATCTGAAAGATACTTTAGGCATTGTTCCTAAAGCATGCAATCTCACTTATTATAAGAATGAACATATAAAAAGAATTGAACTGGATATCAAACTTATCCCGATAAATAAATATGTTCTGAAAGACGATGAAGAATTAATTATTATACTTCAGTTAACAGATGCAACAGGAAATTTTTCTGAAGATTTCTATCCGTCAGAATTGGAAAATATTGACAGAAATAAAGTAACAAGAGAATTGAAAAAAGGGTCAGACACCGAAATTAATGTTACTTTTGAAATAAATGAAAAGAAAGCATTAACGGAGATACCGATTGAAATAACAAATTTTAAGATTATTACAGAAATTAAACAAAAAAATTCAGAGCCATAATTATTAAATTCAATCAAACTTGAAATACTATAAATTTCTTACCGCACTTTTATTATTATTATTGTGTTCGTGCAATAACAATGATGACCAAACAGATGATTATTCTCAAAATGATACAACATCTTCATTAACTGTTAACAATACTGAAACAAAAACTGACACAACAATATTAATCATTGAAGGAGATAATATTTGGGTTAGAGATGAACCTGTATCAGGAAAGGTAATCATGAAATTGAATTCAGGAGATATATGTAAAATCCTTGAAAAGGGTGATAAAGTACAAGTCAAAAACATGCTTGACCTGTGGTATAAAATCGAATTTAATGATACTGTGGGTTGGGTATTCGGTTCGCAAACAAACAGAAAGACCGGAGAAACTATTGACATTATTGAGTTCTCATTATATTTAGAAAAGTTCATTGCTGCTTTTAATGATGAGAATAATGATCTGAAGAGTTTTGAACATGAAGATATAGGATATTCTTTTTTATTTAACCCCGGAGCATATTGTTCCGGAGGCTCTCATAATATTATTGAAAGATCTTTACTTCAACCAATTCCTGTAAAAAACAGTTTTGACAAAATACCTAAAGGCGATTTTTGTGAAGGATACCCCGGAATTAAAGACGGTTTTTATTATCAAAAGATCACAGCAAATAACCTCCCCTCGTACTTAGAAGATTTTGATGAAGAAGGTGGTGTAATTATCGGAAAAATTGATGTACCTAAAAAATACAAAAATAATGAAATCAAAAAAGTTATTGTTATAACCGATGAGTATCATAATACTTATTTTTATTTTATTAATATAGGAAGTACTTGGTATTTATTCTGCCAAGACTATTGTGATTGCTCGGTATAAATTAAAACTCATGTTTTTCGAAAAAAATGTCTTTTAGTTACAGGGTGATTAAATATTAATAAATACGGGCAATTGCCTTATTATCAATTAGTCACCCCGTGACTTGTGGATTTTAGGAATGAATAAAAAATTAAAATCGGAGAAATGAGTAATTTTAATAAGATACTTTATTCAAAAATTAAAATCAGGCTCATTTCAGAACTTCTCGTATTATTCATTATTATTCCCATAATGTTTGCCTTTGATGTATTTGGAATTCCTTTAATGTTGATCTTAACAATTACGGGAATATTGGTCTTTCTTTTTTTGAGGTATGATGACACATTTGATAATGCTCAATTTAAGAATTGGAAAAAAGGAAAAACCCAACTTAAACATATTCTTTTATTATTCGGAATTTCAGCGGTCTTTATGGTTGTGATGATATACTTTATTGATAAAGAAAGGATGTTTTTTCTTGTTTATAAAATGCCGTGGCTACTGTTAATAATTAGTATATTTTATCCCGTATTTTCTGTTTTGCCTCAATCATTGATCTACCGTTCTTTGTTTTTTCACAGATATGATAATTTATTCAAAAATGAAACATTAAAGATCATCTTGAGTGGCTTGTTTTTCTCTTTAGGACACATCCTGTATAAAAACATTTTGGTTTTGGCATTGGCATTTATTGCCGGTGTTATTTTTGCCTATCACTACAGCAAAACTAAATCGCTGACAATGAATGTCTTTGAACATAGTATATATGGTGTTTGCTTATTTGCTTCAGGCTTGGGATATTTTTTTGTGAGTCGGATGATTGAATGATAATAAGGCTATGAAACGTTAACGACAGGCACGGGATGCAAACTAAGCTTAACGCAACTTATTCGATTAATAAAGTTATTTTTTAACTGCAAATTTACTTCTTCCAAGTATTCCACTCTTATGATACACAATAATGAAATAAATTCCATTCTTAAGCATATTCACATCAATAGGATTTGAAATATTATATAGTACTTGTTTTACTTGTCCTTGAATATTAATAATCTCTATTCTTTCAATTTTTTCATCTGAATAATTTAAAATATTGAATACGCGATTAGTCGGATTAGGGTAAACTTCAATTAATGAATTTGAATAATCACTTTCATTAATGTAAGGAACTCCTACCAGATACCACGGATAATCATCAGGCAGTACGTTAATGACTCCGTTAGATTTCATTATAAGCCCAAATAATCCCGATACAAATCCTGTCGTATCATTAATAAAAAATATAGAGTTTATCGGTATGCCGATTGTATCATAAGTTACCCAATTATTCCCTCCGTCAATAGTTTTTGATATAAAAAACCGAAGAGGTTCTTTTTCATCAAGCACTGAATAATGAGCCCCGGCAGCATAAGCAATCATATCAGATATAAAATGAAAAGAATAAACTTCTTGGCCGTTAACAACATTAGTTTCTGTCCAAGTATAACCACCGTCTGACGTTTTCAGTGTTTTTCCGGTCTGAGTTCCTATAAAACCAGTATCTTGATCTTTAAAATACAATGAGACTAAATAATCGTCTAAACTTATTATTGTATCCCAATTTAAACCTGAATCTGTTGTCTTAAGCAAAAAATTTCCTGTGCTTTTATCTGTGTTTTTCAAACAGCATCCATATCCGATGCCATATCCGATTTCATCTGTAGGAAAATAGATTTGTTTCAGGTCTCCGAATTCATAGCCAAAATCCGTGATGCTCCAGACCGTATCCCAATTAATCCCTGAATCAACAGTACGGTATATGCCGTCATATCCGGCAAGCATACCTGTATCATTATTAAGAAACCATAGTGAAAATAATTGCTTATCGTCAAAACTCTTTACAGTTTCCCAAGTATCACCGTTATCTGTTGATTTAATTAATTTACTTTCAGTAAATTTTTCTACTCCTTTGCTATGATACCACCCGACAGCATATACTATATCATCACTTAAAAATTGAAAATCTTCAATATTAATTTGTGGTTCAAAATAAACAGAATTCCATGTTTCACCTGTATCTTCACTTTTTAAAATTGAATTTATCCCCATTGACAAGCCAAGCGTATCATTTTTAAATTTAATAATATTTAAGTTTATAGAATTATCTATATGCTTAATTGACCATTGAGCATTTAAACAAAAAGCAGTTTGTAAAAGTAAGAAGACTAAAATTATTAAATTATTTATTTTCATGACTTGTTAAATTTTTATCAACTTTTTAATTATTGAAATTGATTCCGTTTTAATTTTAAAAATATAAATGCCGGGAAATAAATCAATCAGATTAATCTCAATATCATACGTATCGTCATAAAAGTATGATTTTATTATCCTGCCGTTAATATCCATAATAACAATACTTTGAATATATGATTCAGCTGATATCCTTAAATTTGACTTAACCGGATTAGGATACAAAGTCAGACCGATATTATTTATTCCAAAATCTGATATACCGGATTGAAAATCACTTCTCCATCCGAATTCACTCCTTACCAAACATTTCAGATCATTTATTCCTCTGTCTGAATTAGAAGGGTTATATTGCTATTCCTCTTCTCGAAATATAAAATAATTGAAAAATCAAGTTGTATCAAACAAAAACTAAATTCAAAGAAGGTGAAATTATGGAGGAGGTGAAGCCATACAAAGTTTAGATGCAGAATAATATATTTTTGGCATCTCAAGACAAAAAAACTCATGTTTGTATCAATTCTCTACAGTCTCTCGGCTGTTTCGAATATAATCAGCAGGTTGTATCCGGTATAATATTTTGAAAAAAATTGGTATTATTCGTATTTTTTTAATAACTTTAAAATTGGTATTTAAAACCTGCTAAACCCTTTTATATATGAACCGAAATCGCAGCAAAAAAGCCTGCCTCGTCGGCAGGCAGGCATTAATAATAATACTGATTATTGTAACATGCACGGCAAGTTTTGCACAAAATTGTAACAAAATCGACAGCCTCAAAAACCTGTTAAAAACCGTTAATAAAAACAAAAAGGCAAAACTTTTGAATGAACTCGCAAAAGCATATTTGCCGGACCATCCCGAAAAGACAAAAAAAAATGCAAGCCTTGCACTACAACTTGCAGAAAAACAAAATAACAGAATTGAACAAGCATTTGCTTTAAGACATATAGGTGTGGCATTATATTATCAATCAAAATATGAAGAAGCATTGGAATGCTATAATAACTCAATTCGTATATTTAAAAAATTTGATAATAAACCTGAAATTGCAAAATTACTTAATAATACAGGTGCAACTTATTATGAATTAAACAATTATAAAGATGCTTTGGTATATTATCAAAAATCATTAAAAATTGAAGAAGAAATGAAGGATAAGGGAGGAATTGCATCTTCGTTAAATAATATTGGAATTATTTATAAAGAATTATACAATTATGAAGATGCTTTGAAATATTATAAAAAATCATTAAGAATAAATGAAGAGATCAGGGATAAGAAAGGAATTGCATTTTCGTTAAATAATATTGGAATTGTTTATAAAAAATTAAATAATTATGAAGCTGCGTTGGAATATTATAAAAAGTCATTAAAAATAAAAGAAGAAATCAAGAATAACAACGGAATTGCATCTTCGTTAAATAATATAGGAGTAATTTATAAAGAATTAAACAATTATGAAGCTGCTTTGGTATATTATCAAAAATCATTAAAAATACATGAAGAAATCAAGGATAAGAAAGGAGTTGCATATTCGTTAAATAATATTGGAGATATATACAACAAACTCGGCAAGTTCAGTAAAGCATTATTGTATTTTGATAAAAGCCTTGAAATCGCTGAATCTCTAAACACAAAAGATATTATAATAGACAGTTATGAATTATATTCAGAAACCTATTCTGCAACAGGTAATTACAAAAAAGCTTTTGAATATTATAAACAATACATTGCTTTAAAAGATTCTGTTTTCAGTTTGGAAACATATAAGCAAATTGCAGATATGAAAACTAAGTATGAAAACGAAAAAAAAGACAAACAAATACAAAGTTTGGAATACGAAAATAATATAAAAACCATAAAAATTAAGCATCAAAAAAAAATTCAAATTATATATATCATAATATTAATTATTACCGGTGCTGCAATAACAATAATCCTTGTCTTATTAAGAAAAAAAAACAAGGCATATAAATTTCTTGTTTTAAAAAACCTTGATGTACTGTCAAAAGAAAAAGAACTGAAAAATAATAAAGAAGAATTAAAAAACAAATATCAGAATAAATCTTCTCAAAATACTATAAGGAAAACTGAAAAGGAAAAAATTTTAAATAAAATGACAAAACTGTTAGAAACAGATAAAATTTATTGTAAATTTGACTTAACATGTGAAAAATTTGCAAAACAATTATCAACCAACCGTTTTTATCTCTCCCAAATAATTAATGAAAAATTTGAAAAAAACTACTCTGACTTTATTAACGAATACAGGGTAAAAGAAGTAATGCTTATGCTGTCGGATACTCTAAAAACAAAACAATTTTCTATAGAAACAATAGCAAAAGAAGCAGGGTTTAAAAATATCTCAAGCTTCAATCGTATTTTTAAAAAATATACGGGCATAACACCTTCCGTATTCGTTAATAAACGCTGAATACCATTAGCTTGTACAAGTAATTATATTATAATGAATTGTACAATTCATTATAATATAATTTGTACTTTATTTATTTTTCAACAATATTTGTACTGTTAATACTTGCTGAAATTTATTCACCGACACTTTAATGGAGTCTTTTGATATCTTTCTACAAATAATCTGCATTTGCAGTGCATATAACTGAACCTTATTTTGGCGAAAAATTTATTGAAAAAATAAGAAAAAAATAGCCTAACCGAAACGAAAAGCCACTCAATCATCAGAATTACAGCATGATACAGAGAATTTGTTTTTATGGAATAACAATAATGTTAACATAACAGTTATTTTATAATTTACAGAATCTTTTTTGATTTTTGATTATAATTTAATTCGGATAAATATGGCAACAATTAATAGAAATCGATTTTTATTAATATTAATATTCTTCTTTTTAAATAATTCAGAGGTTCTGTGTATCGAAAAAAAAACAGACAGCCTTAACAGACTTCTTAAAACTACTAAAGGCATAGAAAAAATTGATATTCTGAATGAATTATCAACAGTTTATGATACATTATCATATATTAAGTCTTTAGATTATGCAAACCAAGCCCTTAAACTAACAAGAAAATATAAAAAAGAAGAAGACATTGCCGGTTCTTTAGACAAAATTGGAAGAATACAATATTTCATGAGCAATTATGATAAATCAATTGATTATTTTCTTGAATCACTTAAAATACGAGAAAAAGTCGGCAATAAAAAAAATATTGCACTATCTTATAATAATCTTGGAGTAATTTACTTGTATTTAGCCAACTATAATAAAGCGTTGGAATATTTTCAAAAAGCATGGGATATAAGCGAAGGGGTTGGAGATGTGGTGTTTATTATGAAATTGTCTAACAATCTTGGAATTGTTTATATGAACTTAGCAAACTACGATAAAGCATTAGAATATTATCAAAAAACCTTAAACAATTGTATATAAACTAATAATAAAAATCTCGAGGGTACTTGTTTAAACAAAATCGGAATAGATTATTGGTATTTAGAAGACTATAATAAAGCATTG
>JAUVIG010000139.1 GCA_030592825.1 Chlorobiota bacterium
AACAATTTATATTATAGTTGCCAAATGTTTTATGTGTTTTTTTAACTTCATAAAGTAGAATTAAATACTTTGTGATATCTTCCATAATATTTATCTTCGATATCTTTTTCAAATTTGTCGAGTCCTAATAAATTATATTCTGTAAGAGTTTTGTTTATGTTTTTATCATCCATAATTTCACCTTTCAAATGTTGTAGTAATTTTACATATTGACTGTTGACTGAATTCTTATAAATATATCCTACTTTGTCGTTTTGTTGCTTACAGCATTAATTCTAAACCGGAATCTTCAAAACAACCTTTGTTCCTGACGAATTACCTCTATCATCTTTCAAATCAACAATTTCAATTCCGCCGGATTGCTTTGTCTCATAAATGATTTGATCCAAACGTTTTTGTGTTACTGTTATTCCGGAAGATTTATGTGCTTTTTTCGGTTTATTTTTCAATGCTTGATCTCTTCCTATTCCGTTATCAATAATTTCGCAAGTAAGAATATTATCTTCTGAACTGAAATTAATTTCAATGAGTCCGTTCTCTTTTAACGGCCTTATTCCGTGCAAAACGGCATTTTCAACAAAAGGTTGTATCAACATCGGAGGTATTTCAATCTCATCCTTATCAATGTTTTCTGCAAGCTTTATTTCAAATTCAAATTTCTGATTTAAACTTAATTTCTCCAATTCGAGATAATTCTCCAAGATAAAAATCTCATTTGATAAAGGAATATATTCTTCTCCGGAATTTTCAAGTATTAATCGCATCAAACGAGCAAATTTTGCCAAATATTTTTTTGCTTGAAATGAGTCATTAACAGCTATAAAACCTTGTATTGAATTCAATGAATTAAAAATAAAGTGAGGATTCATTTGCAACCTTGAAGCCTTTTGCTCCAATTCTATAATACTTTTCTCCATCTTTAATCTTTCTTGCTCAATCCTGTTTTTCTGTTTTATCCTTTTTATTCTTATTGAAATAAAATACCAAAGTATCAATAAAATCGTAAGTATTACACCAAAAATAAACCACAATTTCTGCCAAACAGGCGAAAGTATTGTGAATTTAAATTCAGCCGGTTGATTATTCCAAACACCGGATTCGTTACATGAAATGACTTTAAATATGTATTCTCCGGGCGGTAAGTTAGAATACGTAACTTCTCTTTTTGTTAATTCGGGAGACCAAGAACTTTCATAGCCTTGCAGCATTAATTTATATCTGACGGCATTTGGATTTCTTTGATAAATCCCTGCATATTCAAAAGTTAGACTGTTTTGATTATAAGGCAGTATCAGTTCATAAGGAACAGGATACCATGCATTTATACTGTCGCCATATTCTGTATCTTGAATATCATCATAAAATAACTTGATACCTGTGATATGCGTTTTGGTTTTGGTTTCAATAAAAATATCTTCCTCTGAATTATACACTGTTGCACCGTTAACAGTTCCGAACCATAAGTCTCCTTTTGAATCCTTAAAGCAAGAATTTTTATAAAGTTCCACACCGGTAAACCCTTCATTATATCCGTAGTGTTTGCATTCTTTAATTTTGAAACTGTCAATCAGATTGATTTTATCCAAGCCTTTCTCACTGCCTGCCCACAAATTACCGTCATCATCAAAGATCAGCAAATAAATATTATCAGATGTTAATCCGTCTTTTTTTGAGATTTGATAAAAACGATTGCCGTCAAAAATATTAATTCCTCCGCCTGCTGTTCCCAAATATAAGTTTCCTGAATCATCTTTAATTACGGAACGAATTGTATTATTGCTTAAGCCGTAATTGATTGCATAATTTTTTATTTTGACCCTTTCAGGATCATCCTTATCCAAAGTCAAAGCACTTAAGCCTCCGTTTTCAGTTCCTGCCCAAATATCCCCGTTTATATCCTCAATCAAAGAATAAATCGTATTACTTTTTAAACCACTGTCTCTGTTTATATTAATGATCTTTTCATCATCATCAAATAAAACACTTATTCCGAAATCAGAGCTTGCAATCCACACCCTGCCTTTACTGTCAGCAATAAATCCTGTAATATTATTACTGCATAAACCGTCATCTTTTGAGAATTGCTTAAACCCGTTTTTATTAAACCTGAAAGCACCGTCATTTAAAGTTCCTATCCAAAGGGTTGAATCCGGAGTATAATACAAAGCCCTGACTTTAGAACTTGTGAAAGTTTCATTTCCTCTTAATAAGGTATATCTCTTACCGTCAAAAGTTGTAATACCGCCTTTTGACGTTCCGAAGATCATATTTCCGCCGGGTACTTGAGAGATGCAAAAAATTCGACGTCCCGTAAATTCATTTTCAGTATAATGCACAAATCTTTCACTGTCGAGTATTGATACTCCTCCTCCGGATGTTCCGAACCATAAATTCTCTGAACTGTCTTTAAAAATATATAACACTACATTACCGGCAAGCCCGTTGCTTTCATCATATACTTTGAATTTTCCCTTATTATACCTTGTTATTCCTTTTGCCGTGGCAAACCATAAACTTCCGGCATGATCATTAAAAATATAATAAACAATATTATGTGAAATCCCGTCTTCTGTTTTAAACTTATTAAATTCTTTGCCGTTATATGAACATATTCCTCCTCCTTGTGTAGCAAACCAAATTAATCCCTCATCATCTTCGCAAATTGAGCGAATAATATCAGATGACAAACCTGATTCTTCGGTATAAAAAGTAATATCATTGTCCTTGATCTTATAGGCTCCTTTTGATGTTCCTACCCAAATGTTAAAGTTTCTGTCTTCAAAAATTGAATAAATATTATTATCAAACGAACTGTTTTCACTTGAATAGTTGCTAAATTGTTTTCCGTCAAAAAAATATAAGCCTCCGGTTTCGGTTCCGAACCAAAAATTACCGGAATGATCTTGAATGATTGTTTTTACAACTTTATTTTTCGGCCCGTCAGCATCTTCAATAACTTTAAATTCTATTCCGTTGTATGTACATAATCCCGCTTCGGTACCAACCCAAAGGATTCCGTCTTTATCTTCGTTTATTGAACGAACAAAATTATTCAACAGACCATCTTCTTCAGTATAAGGATAAAACTCAATTCCGTCATACATCACAAGTCCGCCGCCGAGTGTCCCAAACCAAATATTACCGCGTTGATCTTCGCAAACAGCATAAATTTCTGATTGAGTAAGTCCGTCTTTTACTGAAATGTTTCGGAAGTTATATTGTTGAGCAAAAGTATTGAAAGTGACTAAACTGAATAAAAAAACAATAATAATAATAAAACATACTGTATTTCTGTTATGTTTTTTCAAATGGAAAATTTTTATAAAATTAATAAGTTTAAAAAATTATCTTATTTTTGTTTTAAATAAAAAATCCTAATAATGGGACAGATTAATAAATATATCGAAACATTAGGTTTTCCGAATAAATCTGAACCATTTGATTTTGGAGAATTCTTTTCTTATTTTCCTAAAATATCAAATAACAATTTTAAAATTACTTATATTTTTTACAAAGATGAAATTTCTTTGTTTAA
Source organism: Chlorobiota bacterium (assembly GCA_030592825.1). Taxonomy (GTDB): domain Bacteria; phylum Bacteroidota; class Bacteroidia; order Bacteroidales; family JAADGE01; genus JAADGE01. The sequence continues at coordinate 3,536 of JAUVIG010000139.1, forward strand.
TTATCACCTTTCTGAATGGAATAAAAATGAATTAGATTTTTTTATTGCTGTCGGAAAAGATAAGTCATACATTATTAAAGCAAAAGAAAAAGCAAATAATGATAACATTTTAGAAAACAATGTCGTTATCAGAAGCTTTGATTACGGAATAAATACAGCAGGATACGAAAATATTGTTCCGTCTGACATACCGTTCACAAAAGAAAAGATTGATAATTCCGTATTCTTTAATTTTGTTTTAGAAAAACAAGAAAAAATAAAAAATGAAATTGATACACATCTTTTAAATAATTTAATTGCGTTAAAAGGTGAAATGTCAGATTTTGATAAAAATAATGAAAACATAAATGGTTTAATACTAAAAAGTCTTTTTATAAAATATTTAGAAGACAGAAATATTCTGCCAAATACTTCATTAATTCGTGCTTTACAAAGTGGAAGTCCTGAAAAATTAAAGAAAACATTTAAAGATATTTCAATCATTAACGGAGATATTTTAAAAAATGAGATTCCTATATTGCCGGGGCAAATAAATGAACTTAAACTCTTTTTCACAGAGGATTATAAAGAGTATAAAGAATCAGGTTCACGATATATTCCCGGACTATTTCCTTACAAGTTTGATAAAATACCTATACAGTTGATTAGTAATATCTATGAAGAATTTTTAGGAAAAACAGAAAAGAAAACAAAAGGAATATTTTATACAAGAACTTTTGTTGTTGACTTTATGCTTTCGCACACTATTTATCCGAAAATACAAAAGTATCCGAATTCAACAATTCTTGATCCGGCATGTGGTTCCGGGGCTTTTTTGGTACAAACATTTAAGAAAATTTTAAACACGCAGCAAGAAAAAAAATTATCAATTGATGATAAAGCTAACATATTAAAAAAACAAATTTTTGGAGTTGACATTGATGCAAACGCCTTGCAAATAACTGCATTCAGCTTATATTTAACTTTGTTGGACGGAATAAACAAAAACGAAATACAAGAACAAATAGAAAAAGAAACCCCAATATTACCCTCATTGATTGGTTCTAATTTGTTGCAAAAAAATACAATAACAGATAAAATAAAGTTCAATGTAGAAATTGATGAAAACAAAGAAAAGAAAAAATACTCTTTTTCAAGATTTGATTGTATTGTTGCAAATCCACCATGGTTGCAATTGGAAAATAAAGGAGAAGCAAAAAAGTCAAGGGAAGAAATTAATAGTTCCGATATTTATAAAAACATCCATAATTATCAAACATCACAAGCATTTTTATTGAGAATTAATACATTGTGCCACAATGATACAGATATTGCAATTATTGTAAACAACTCTAATTTTTTAAACGATGGTGCTAAAAATTTCAGAACAGAAATTCTTGAAAAATATCGTTTAAAATATTTCTATGAACTCTCAAAAATTGCTACTATTCTTTTCAAAGGCACAAACTATCCAAGTGCTGTATTGATACTAGATAAACAAAATATTGAAAATCATAAAATCAGATACATAACACCACAGTTAACCAATTTTAGTCGAAAATTGAGACTTATTTCATACTCTTCAAAAGATATTAAAGAAGTAAAACAAACAGATTTAAAAGATGAAGATATTTTATGGAGAATATTTGTAAATGGAGATTGGAAAGATTATCAGTTGATAAAAAAAATGATAATTAATAATCAAAATAATTATAAAATACGCTGTCAAAGAGGATTTGAAGCTTTCCCTGAAAATAAAATGGAACAAATAGGAGAAGTCGTTAAACTGCCTATATATAACACAGATGATAAAACAAACTATTTTATTATTGATGAATTAGATGAATTTATTTGGAACAGAAAATTCAGAAGATTGCCTTTACCTAAATTATTTAGTAAAGTGTATTTTGAAAAACATATTTTGGTTCAATTAAAGTCTCCGGAAGAAAAAGAACTTATTAGTAAATATTATATTCTTAAAAAGAATAATTATTTATTAAAAACTTTTCGAGATTATAGAATCAAACTAAAAGTAGAAGCAATCTTATCAAAAATTAACAACTCTTTATTTACAGGTAAAAGAATAATTATTGAAAGAGCTCCATCAAAACGAAACAAAATAAAGTCTATATGCATTGATAATCACACCATTAGTAAAGATAACACTTTGGTGTTTAAAATAGAAGAGCAGGAAAACTATAAACTGTTTCTTGCAACATTAAACTCTTCTTTCACCGGATATTTTTTTACTAATCTATCAGCTCAATTTTCAAAAGGTACAAGAGATGCATTACGCACAACATACATCAAAGACTTTCCTTTTCCAATATTCAAAGCAGGGAATGCAAAAAAAATTGAAGAAAAAATTGACAAAATTGAAATAGAAAAAAAAGCAGGAAAACCAACCAATAAAATAGAACATGAAATAGACGAATTAGTTTTTAATTTATACGGCTTATTAGAATTTGAAAAAGATATTATTCGTGAATTCTATCAAATAAATGTAGAACGAAAAAATGACAATGTAAAACTGGCTGACATTAAAACCTATATAAATAAATTCAGAGAAGTTTATCAACTTATGGTAAAAGATGATTTAAGATTAAATGCTTCTTTTATTAAATCTAATAATATCGGAACAATTATAAAATTCGATATTGTAAACGAAAAGAGTTTTACACCGGAAGTAAAACAAGGCGGTTTTGAACAAAAAAAAGTATTACAATTAGTTAAAGACTATCATATTCAACAAGAAATGCTTAACGGATACATCAATGAAGAAAAAGTGAAAATATATGACGATAAAAGTTTCTACATAATAAAAAGCAATCAATTTAAAGATTGGACAAAGCGTCAGGCAACAGAAGATGCAAATGAAGAAACAAGAGAAATGATGAAAAAAATGTTCTAAATATGGAAATGTCAGACGGTTTTGTTAAATTCCTTCAAAAATATAAAAATGCAAATGATTTAATAGAAAATCTGTTTCTGAAATCATTAATTGACAGTTTTTTGAGAGTTAAAAATATTGAGAATATTTCAAAATTAAGTGAACCTAAAATACGAAATAAATTTCAGTATGATTTGACATACTCAAATATTACTATAAAAGATTTAATAGATAAAGGTTATATCACTTTTACTGCAGAGAATCAAATTGTAAATGAAAAAGAAGAAATTAAACGAACTGATATTCAATTTGTAATCAGCGGACTTATTAACTATGTTGTAGAATGTAAAAAATTAAAAGGTGTAAGCAAAGCACAATATATTAATAGTGGTATTTCACGATTTATCAATCATGAGTATATTGGGGAGAATGAGAAATATGCCGGAATGTGTAGCTTCATTACAGCCGGTGATATTGAAAATATAATAAAAGGAACAAAAAACAGAGTTGCAGAATATCACAATATCCAAATTGACAATAAAATTCTATGTGATTTCAAATTTTCATTTTCTTCAACTCATTCAAAAATTGATAAAAGAAAAATTCTCATACATCATTTGTTTTTTAACTTAAAAGATAAAACATAAGTTCACAGAAGAATCAATTTTCTGTGAAAAATCTAAAGAATTACTCTTGACTCTTCAATAAATAAACAATCGTTATTAAACATTACTTCTAATGACAAAAGTCAGATGATAATCTTGTGTAAAACTTTTATTTTGCATCATAATTTAAACTAATGAATAAATAAATTAGAAATTAACTAATTTTACATTTCAGAAACATCTTAAACCAATACAATTATGAAAAATACAATATTAATAACCATATTACTCTTATCAAGTTATATTGCTGAATCCCAAAAATATACATTAAATTTAGATACGATGGATATGTTTACTGAAACTGTTATTAAGGAAGTGAAATTAACTTCTATCGGTAATAATTATCCTATTGCAAATCCTTCTTTGATTTTTGGAATATACGGAAATGATTGTTATTTAAAATTTAATCTTTTTACAACCGAATATCGATCAATTCAGATAAGAGAAAAAGATCCTTTATGTTTCAAATTTGAAAATAAAGAGATATTGAATTTCCTTCCAAAAAAATCTTATTATATTGTTCAAAATATTGAAACAAAAAGGACTCAAATAAAAGCTATTTATAACATTGAAGTTGTTGCCTTAAAAATGTTTTCTGAATTTAATGTTAATCAAATCAGAATATATTTCAATGATACATATTATACATACTATCCAACAAAAAAAGATAAAGAAAAAATAAAACAAATGGCAAGTACTATTCTTAATATAGTCAATAATAATAAATACTAAAAGACATGCGACCCGATTTTTCAAAAATAGATTTTAAATCAACAATGCCTTCAGGAAAGAAACCTAAAACCAAAGGCGAAAAGTTTGTTACACCTGAACAAATAGAATTAGATGCTTTTTATACTAAAGATGATATGCAGGAAATGGAGCATTTAGATTTTGCTGCAGGCATTCCGCCGTATTTAAGAGGCCCCTACTCTACCATGTATGTTATGCGATCTTGGACAATCAGGCAATATGCAGGCTTTTCAACTGCAGAAGAATCAAATGCTTTTTACAGAAGAAATCTTGCTGCCGGACAAAAAGGTTTGTCCGTAGCTTTTGATTTAGCCACTCACAGAGGATATGACTCTGATCACGAAAGAGTTGAGGGTGATGTCGGTAAAGCCGGTGTTGCTATAGACTCAATATTGGATATGGAAATCTTATTTGATCAAATTCCTTTGAATAAAATGTCGGTTTCAATGACAATGAACGGTGCCGTTTTACCGATATTAGCATTCTACATTGTTGCGGGATTGGAGCAAGGTGCAAAATTGGAAGAGTTAATCGGAACTATTCAGAATGATATTTTGAAAGAATTTATGGTGAGAAATACATACATTTATCCGCCTCAACCATCTATGAGAATCATTGCTGATATTTTTGAATACACCTCACAAAAAATGCCGAAATTCAATTCTATCAGTATTTCCGGATACCACATGCAAGAAGCCGGTGCAACTGCTGATATTGAATTAGCATATACACTTGCTGACGGTTTGGAATATTTAAGAGCCGGTATTAAGGCGGGAATGGATATTGATTCCTTTGCTCCGAGATTATCATTTTTTTGGGCAATCGGTATGAACCATTTTACGGAAATCGCAAAATTACGTGCAGCGAGAATGTTGTGGGCAAAAATTGTGAAGCAATTCAATCCGAAAAATCCGAAGTCTATGGCATTACGAACTCACAGCCAAACATCAGGATGGAGCTTAACGGAGCAGGATCCTTTTAACAATATTGC
>JAUVIG010000052.1 GCA_030592825.1 Chlorobiota bacterium
GGGAGATTGGAGATGGGACAGTGATGTAGATGCTGCATTATTTAATGAAAATCAAGAATTTATTGACTCTTTATATATATATTCAAAAGATATACATGTGAGCGATGCTGCTCAAACAACCGGTGCTTTCGGAATTAATTATGAAGTTTTACCGAAATTAAAAATCGGAGCTGATTATAATTATTATGACAGACTTTACGGTCAATATGATATTGAAGGCAGAACAAAACCGGAACTCAGCGGTATTGATGCATGGAAACTCCCTGACTATCATTTGTTTGATGTAAATATTAAATACGGTTTTAAAATCGGAAAATTAAGGGCTTCTCTTTACGGAAAAGTGAATAACATCCTTAATACTGAGTATATTGCTGATGCAAATGACAACACGCTATATACCAGCGGTGCAGTTAGTTACGGAGACGAGACTAATTCTCCGGTATTCTTCGGATTCGGAAGAACTTGGTCATTAGCATTAAAAGTCAGATTCTAAACCTTTAAAACAATTAAAATATAAACAAATGAAAAAATATATATTATATACAATCATATTCGGATTATTATTTTCTGCATGTAACCCGAATAAAGATATTTATGAAGATATCGAGAACAATGCGGATGACTATCGCACTGAATTTGAAATTACACTGACAGATGATGACTATGAAACAATTTCGGAATTGGCTCTTGATGATGCAGTAACTGATGAAGAGATTGCAAATGCAGAATCAATTGCGGAAAATTTATGCTTTTCAATACAAGCTCCGGCAAATTTATACGTAGGAGCATTCTTGGATGAAGAATATATTGCTCCTGACAGTACATCAATAGTACAAGTAATATTCAATTATAGTGTAAATGAATATGACAGTTTGGTTGTTTTTGAACTTGAAGATGCTGATTACACTGCTATAGGCGGAGTAGTTGCAGACAGCTTAGCATTCACATACACTGAATTACCGGGAAGTTATTTGCCAAATTATCTTTTTACAACAGATACAACTTCTAATTATATCAATTATGTAACTTTCGAATATTGGAAAAATGACACTACAAAAATTGACAGTAGTATTGCCTATGAGTTTGTTGACGGAACATGGACTATTTCTGAAAATGTTTACACTTTGACTGATGAAGATTATGAATCTATGGGATCTCCCGGAAATTATCACAACTTTTCAAGTTCTATACCACCTGATCATTATTTACCGGTATTTTTATTAAATAAATTTTCTTATGCTTTTGAAGAAGATAAACTATTTATTATCTATAAATACTATTCCGGTTCAACTGATGTAAAAATGGACGGTTACTACTTTAACGGAGAAACTTGGGTAAATAAAGTTCAAAAAACTGATCAGTTTATTCAAAACGGCACGCAATGGGTTTTTGACCCGACAGTTCACTATACTATGGTGAAAAGCGACTATGCCGTTTTGGTAGATTATATTGCAAATCATCCTATATACAACGGATATTTAGATCAGACTTATTTTAACACTGAATATTATTACGGAGCAAGTTCTTATTACGACAATTTTGATATGCGAATATATAAGCGTCAAGATAATGATCCGCTTGGCTTATTAGAAGGCATGAGTGATGATGAGATAAAAACGGAACTTACAGGCAGATTAAAAGAAGGTATAGGTATTTTCTTAGAGTTAAGATTTCCGGATGCCGAACCTGTTTCCAACGGAGTTCAAGTATATTATGAAGTTTATTATGCGACTTATGAACCGGGAGATTATTTTTACAAAATGCGATTTAAATGTACGGATGTGGGAACATTTGAATATATTGAAGGTCCTACATCTCTAAATTAAAAAAGTTTGATAACGTGCCGTTTTTAAAGCGGCACGTTTTTACAATTTAACAACCAGGTAAGTTCTAAAAATTAATTAAATCTAATATTCGATCAACAGCACCAACATTTTCATGTACAAAAACTTTTGAATTTTCCCAGGTCCACGTAGGATGCCGTTCTGCATAGCTTCCAAGCTATGCGGGATATAAATTGTAGGTTCTAACCTACATAAATGCGTGAGCATTTACACAATAAAACGTGCAGATATATTCAAGTTCAGGCGAGATAATTATTGTTAATCCAAACCGAATAAACATAGCTCCTGCAAAAAAAGTATTAACAGGAGACAGGGCAATCAGATTTTGATAGAAATTTTAATTACAAATGTAATGAAGAAACTTTATATAATATTCATATTTTTTTCTGTTATAAGTTGTAATAATTCTGACGAAATGAACAATAAACCGAAAAATGATCCTTTTGTTAATGATAAAAATTTACTGATAGATATTATTGATGTTGCAAATAAATTTTCTTACATAAAAAATAATAAAATTAAATACAGCAAAGTAAAAACGGTTAATAATTTTGACTTTATATCACTTAAAGAGAATGATATAAATATAAAAAATAATGAAATTGAGTTGTATTATAACAAAAATGAAATTTCAAAAATTATTATTAAAGGGGGCAAAATAGTGCCGAATAACACAATTTTTTATTTTCATCATACTCCGTCTTATTGTATCATATATCCGCGTGTATACTTTTCATATGCCGATAATATATTGAAAGATGTGTCAACAAGTGGGTTCTTCTTTTTAAACAAAGAAAACCTCTTACTCTATTTTTTTAGTATTGGAAATATTTTCTGCTATGATAAAATCGAAGAAATTGAATTAAATGATATTCGCACCATTATGGTAATTGATTCTAAATTAAGACCAACAAAACATATACAATTTATTAAACGCAAATTTTTTATAAGTACAAATATGGTTTACAGAGAAGATTTGCTATACTATGAAAAAGTTGTAAATTTCTACGATGATATTAATTATAAATTATCAGACTCAACCAAAATAAAAGATATCTCTGTATTTTTTGAAAATCATAATAATAGAAATGATGTTGTTTACCCTCGTCATGAATATAAGAAACACCCACTTTGGATATATGCCCCACATTATCGATGTATTACAAAATATGAATTGGAAGTAATAAATAATGAATTATATGATATATACAATAATTTAATTGATGATACTATAAGAAACAGATTAATATTTTCGGATCCGTATCTAATCGAAGAAGAACTTGACTCCATTTTGCATGAGGATTAGACGTGCTTAATATTAAATTGCTTACAGATTACAGAGCAATTGCATTAAATATTTTATTCGTTGCACCGACATTTTCATGTACATAAACTTTTGAATTTTTCCCGGAGAGTTCACGAAATTTGAGATCATTAATAAGTTTCTCGGCAATTTGAAAAAAATCATCTTTCCCAAATATTGAAAAGCCGGCTTTTCTTTTAATTAACTCTTTAGCCTCATCAAATTTTTGATACTTCGGCCCGAAAATTATCGGAATTCCGAATACGGCAGCTTCAAGTGTATTATGTATGCCTGCACCAAATCCGCCTCCGATATATGCAATATCAGCATAAGCATATAAAGAAGAAAGCATACCAATGTTATCAATAATCATCACATCTGCATTTTTAACAGAATTAACAGTTGCTTCTGAATATTTAATTATATTTTTTTTTGAAAGCTTTAAAATTCCGGCAATATTATCTTTTTTTACCTCATGGGGAGCAATAATATATTTTATATCTTGATTAGATTTATTAATAAATTCAAAAAGAATATCTTCATCAGGCTTCCATGTACTGCCGGCAATAAATGTCAATTTATTCTCTGTAAATGCATCAATTATTTCAAATTTTTTTCTGTTTTGCGAAATCTCAAATACTCGGTCAAACCGTGTATCCCCTGTTACTGAAACATTAGGAATATTGATTTGTTTTGCAAGTATTTCTGATTCTTTGTTTTGTACAAAAATATGAGTGAATTTCTTTAAAATTTCTCTGAAAAATTTTCCGTAAAATTTAAAAAAAACCTGATTTTTTCTAAAAATTCCGGAAATTAAATAGATCGGAATATTATTCTTATTAGTTTCATTAATATACCAATACCAAAATTCATACTTAACAAAAAAGACAATCTTGGGTTTTAATAATGAAATTAACTTTTTTGCATTTTTCCGAGAATCATGCGGTAAGTAAAAAATAAGATCGGCATGCTCACAGTTTTTTATGATTTCATATCCGGAAGGCGAAAAAAAACTTAATGCTGCTTTATAATTCGGGTGTTTTTTTTTTATCTCTTCAATTAAACTTCTGCCCTGCTCAAATTCACCAAGTGATGCACAATGTATCCATATCGTTTCAGATAACGAAAAGTTTTTTATTTTCTTAAAAGTTTCTTTAACTCCTTTATACCTGTATGAAGCTTTTTTATTGAATAAAGAAGCCAATGCAACTATAACAGAATACAACTTGACAGCTATTGAATAAATTATCTTCATACATACAAAGAAATAAAAAAGGCTGCAAAAATTGCAGCCTTTTTTGAAAATAGTTTATTTAAGGGCACTCCTAAAATTTATCAGAAAGAAGTGTTATCTGCCTTTTTATCTAAAACAACAACTGTTACACAACCTCTGTTCATTTTAGTTTGTTTTTTAACATTAGGATCAGAACTTTCACTTTGGGGAGCAGGTAATACTTCAATAATAATTTTTAAAGTAGTTGAAGTAACCGGATAGAAATCAAAATACGGATGTTTGGATTTTCCGGTATCATCGTTCCAAAAATCTGCTAAAACACATGAACCTTCTTCTCTTGAACCACTCTCACCGGGAAGATCAAGAACTGTTTCATGATTACTCTGATCAATTATTTTGAAATTGATTCTGTTGTTAAAAACAGCAGCAGCATAGAACTTTAATCTGTAATCTTTTCCTTTTGTTAAAGGTAAAATAAACTCATATGTTTGTCCGGTAACACATACCGCGCTGCTTGATTGGTCATTATATTCATATGGAGCTTCAGGCCTTCTGTATTTAAAAAAATCAGAACATTTCGCTTGAGCATCTGAAAATAAAGGTAATAAAAGCAGGATTACTATAATATGTATAAATTTTGATTTCATAATTCTTCTGTTTTAAATTTTCAATATTTTATTAAACGCTTGAGCCTGCCAAATTATTTCTGACTTCAGCGATTGATTTTTTTAATTTTATAAATTGTTCTTTCGTAATAACAATTTTTGTTGTGCCGCCAACCATTATCTGACTGCCCGTAGGATTATAATCAGTAGGATTTTCAATTTTTATTACTTCCAATTCATCATAAACTTTTTTAATAGGTTTAAGATCATTTAATATTTCACTGATATTCGGATCACTTTCTTTTTGCTCAAGTGATAAGATCAAATTTTCAAAAATATTTTTTTGATCTGCAATCAATTGTATAATGTTATTATCTTCTTCGAATTTACCTTGTAATACAGTAACGATATATAAACTTTCAACCCAACCGCCCACAGAGATCAAAGATAATGAAGTATTACGACCGTTTTCTTCTAAATACTTAACAATATCATAATATGTATCATTAGTAACTTTTAACAAAGAATCTTTACTTCCAACCTCTTTAAATCGTCCGATAAGTTTTTCGGTAAATACTGAACCTAATCCGATTTTATCACTTAAACTTTCAACAATCTTTAAATATTCCCCGGCAGTGCTTGTTTGATTAAAGGCAGCAACATATGCCAAATCAGCAGAATATACTCCAAACCCCACTTCTTTTGATTTGGTATCAAGAAATTTATCTGCATTTTCCTTTTTATTTAAAACTATATCAGAATATTCCAAATTACCGTCTTTGGTAAAAGCAAACATATCTTTAGGCGAAGGAATCAAATAAGTAATTAAATTGTCTTCATTAATTTCAATGACATTTCCACTTAAAGAATCAGTCTCGTTTCCGTTATTTCCGTTATCGTTCTCGCATGCAGAAAAATAAATTAACATACTTAGCACGATTCCGAATTTAATAAATTTAAAATGTGTCTTCATTTTTATATTTTTATTGTTTTTAATTCTCTAATTGAATGCTAATTTATGAAAAAAATAAATATAAAAAAAATCCCGAAACAAATTTTCGAGATTTATTGCTGACCGACAAGGATTCGAACCTTGGCTGTCTGGACCAAAACCAGATGTGCTACCGTTACACCATCGGTCATTATTCAAGGTGTGCAAAATTATTATATTTTTTTTATTTATGCAAAAAATTTATAAAATTTTCATAAAAGTTTATCTTTATAGAAAAATACACAATGAAAAATGCATAAAGTGTTCCTGTCTCTCGGCAGTAATAAAGGAAACAGACTATTCTACATAAAAAAAGCCGTTAAGGAAATAAAAAATAGAATAGGATCAATTACTCATGAATCAGATATTTTTGAAACTGATGCTTGGTCCTGTAACGATCATAAATATTTAAATTCCGTAATTATTGTCGAAACTGATCTTCCTGTATATGATGTGTTTTTAATTACACAAAATATTGAAAAAAAACTGGGAAGAGAAACTAAAACGGTTTATAATGATAAAAATGAAGCTCAATATTCTTCAAGAACAATTGATATTGATATTTTATTCTGTGATACTGAAATTATTGAAACAAAAAATTTAATTATTCCGCATCCTAAGTTACATTTAAGAAATTTTGTATTAGAACCCATGATGCAAATTGCTCCCGGTTTTATTCATCCTGTATTAAACAAAAAAATTAAAGAAATATATGAAAAATGTGTGGATAAAAGTAAAATTGACTTGTTTTATGATAATTTAAAATAAATCTTTACCTTTATATAAACTTGAAAAGTGTTTGAACAAAAACACTGTCTGTCATTGAAAATCAGTTTTACCTTAAAGCAATAATATTATGTCTGTATTTAAAAAACCGGTGTTCTCAATTTCAATTTTAATAGTTGTTGTATTAACTTTAAATTCATGCGGAATATTTTCCAAACAAGTTTATGATATAAGTAAAGTAGATGATGCTATAGCTTATAATGATTTATTAATAAACGAAGAAATTATAGTTATAGATAAAATAAATATTCTTGATTCTGTTTTTGAAACTTATGAGCCTGTTAATATTGAGCCTGCATTAAATGCTGCGAAAGAACAAATAAAGAAATCAATTAAAAAAATTAAAAAAATTAAAGCTTTTTACGGCGATGACAGTTTTAAAGAAGCTTTAATAACATTTCTGAAATTTTTTGACAATCAACTTAATAATCAATATGCCGAGATGTTGGAAATATATGAATTACCGATTGAAGAATACACAGAAAAAGAAGAAAGTCGATATAATTTTCTTATAGATGAAATAGATACTGATTACGATAAAGAGTTTAAAATTTTTACTGATATTCAAGATGCGTTTGCTGAAAAATTCGGGTTTACGCTGTATTAATTAATTTGGTTATCCTGTTATTTTACCGGATATATCATTCTAAATACAGTCATCTAATTGGTTTTAATGATTGAATGCGATAATGATTGAATGCTTAAATAATAAAAACAGACAGTAGTGCAAATAATTCCAAAACCTAATTATATAACTATAACTACTTTATTATAGCATTGTAGCATTTAATCATTTTAGCATTTTAGCATTCGTAAATATTTTACTAAATCCGTGGCAGAATCGTTAATTTTGTAAGTTCTTAAGATAAAAAAATCAATATTACGTCTTCACATCTATTATTTGATTCCATGAAGTTGTATATCGGGGTGAAAGCCTTTCTTGAATCGATATTTTGGTATTATGTCCTTGTATTGCGTATCTTACAGTATCTCTGCCCATCTTAATGTTGATTTTATCCAATACTGTTAAAGCATTCTTATATTTTGGCCTGTCGTAAGTATCAAAAATTGAATATTGCATATTTGCCGAATCTTGTAATCCGAACAACATCACACCGGCTTTTTTATATTGAAACCCGTTTACATAAATTGTTTCTAATGCTTTTACGGCATATTTGATCAACTCAAAAGTATTATCGGAAGGAACAGGAAGATTAATTACTTTTGAATTTTTATACTTGTATTTTTTATTATTAAATCGGCTTGTTTCAATAAAAACACCAATGATATTTGCCGCTGATTTTTGAAATCTCAATTTTTCGCTAACGCGTACTGTAAAAGTTGCTGTCGCTTTTTTTAACTCCGTAATATTTGTTATTGCGGTTTTGAATGTTCTTGAATGTGTTATATTCTTTCTGTCTTCTCTTATGCTGTCAACCGATATGCAAGAGTATCCTTTAAGTTCTTTTACTGTTCTTAAACCTGTAACAGTCATATGTTTTCTGATAAAAGTTTCATTTGCATCTCGTAAATCTAAAGCAGATTTTATACCGTTTCCTTTCAGAAATTTTTTAAATTGCCTGCCTATACCCCAAACTTCGCCTACATCAATTAATAATAATGCCTCTTTAATTGTTTCATCATCTTTAAACACTAAAACATTTGAAAACTTTTTATATCTTTTTGCATAATAATTAGCAACTTTTGCCAATGTTTTAGTAGGAGCCACACCCACCGAAACAGGTAATCCTATGTATTTCAACAACTTATCCTTTATTTCATGGGCAATATCTTCCAAATCTGAAGGGTGATGCGATGACAGGTCAGCAAAAACCTCATCAATGGAATAAATGGTTATATCATCTGTAATTTCGTTCAATATTTTCACCATTCTGTCGGACATATCAGCATAAAGCGGATAATTGGACGAATAAACGGCAACATTGTTCTCTTTTAAAAACTTTTCGTGTTCAAAATATGCAGCTCCCATTTTTATGCCGAGTGCTTTTGCTTCACTTGAACGTGCAATAATACATCCGTCGTTATTTGATAACACAACAACAGGTTGATTTCTTAACACAGGATTAAAAACCCTTTCGCAAGAAGCATAAAAATTATTTATGTCGATTAATGCGTGCATAATAAAAAAACCTATTGAAAGTATACAAAGATACGAACAATAGGTTATTACTGAAAATTAAAAAAATGTTTGTAATTATACTGTGTTATAGTATGATAGTTTTATAGGATTTTAGTTTTGCTGTAAAACTTTTTATTTTTTAAACCTGTCTGCTACAATAAGGTCTCTTGTTCCGTGTCCCCACGAATAGAAGCCTTCGCCTGATTTTACTCCGAGATTACCGGCATCAACCATAGTTTTTAATAAGGGACAAGCTGCATATTTTGCTTCGCCCAAACCGTCGTATAATACATCCATGATTGCCAAACAAACATCTAAACCAATAAAATCAGCCAATTGAAGCGGACCCATAGGATGTGCCAAACCTAATTTCATTACTGTGTCAATTCCTTCAACACCTGCAACTCCTCTGTTTAGAGTAATAATTGCCTCATTTATCATAGGCATTAAAATACGGTTAGCAACAAAACCGGGAACATCATTTACCTCAACGGGAACTTTACCGAGAGATTTAGAAGTTTCCATAATTATATTTGTTACTTCATCCGATGTTTTGTAACCTCTGATAATTTCCACGAGTTTCATAATCGGAACCGGATTCATAAAGTGCATTCCTATCACTTTTTCAGGTCTTTTTGTAACAGCGGCAATTTTTGTAATTGAAATTGAAGATGTATTCGTTGCAAGAATTGCATCAACTTTTGCTTCCTCATCAATATCCTTAAATATTTTCAGTTTCAGTTCTTCATTTTCAGTTGCGGCTTCAACTACCAAATCTGCATCTTTAACACCTTTTTTAATACTCGTAAATATTTCGATTCTGTTTACAGTATTATTTTTATCATCTTCGGTAATTCTTTCTTTTTGCAAAAGTCTGTCAAGATTTTTTTTAATTGTTGACATTGCTTTCTCCAAAGCTGATTCGCTTATGTCAATTAGAGAAACTTCATATCCTGATTGTGCAAACACATGAGCAATACCGTTTCCCATTGTTCCGGCACCAATTACTGCAATTTTTTTCATATCTTAATTATTTATGATTTTTTAATAATTTTCAAAGATATAAAATATAAGCTGCCAAAATATATTTTCAGAATATTTTAAAACATAGATTTCTATATCTATTTAATAAGTTATTACATTGTTAAATTGCTGCATTGTTAAATTGTTAAAAACCAGCAATGTAGCAATTAAACAAAGTAACAATACTGAAACAAGTTCAGCACATTATTTATTACTTTTTTCTCGAATATTATCAATAATTTGTGAATCAACCCAATAAATATCTCCCTTACTTGTGTAAAATAAATATTTTCCGTCTTTAGTAACAAAAGGGCAAAATTCATGATCTTTTGTATTAATGGTTTCACCCATGTTTATTGCTTTTGACCATGTGTTATCATCGTTTTTAAAACTAATATATAAATCACCTTTTCCTAATCCGCCCGGACGAGTTGAACAGAATATGATGTATGTTTCATCGGGAGAAACAAATGCATCAACTTCAAAATACTTTGTATTTATTGAATCATTTAATCGAACTGGTGTTTTAAATTTCTTATTTTCGAATTCTGCATAATAAATATCATAATCCCACATATTCGAATCAGAAGTATGAATATTTGAGGAAAAATAAATTGTGCCTTTATTTGAAAATGAAATATAAAATTCATTTTTATCAGAATTTACCGGCATCCCTAAATTTACCGGCTCTGACCATCCCTTTTCAGTTTTTCGGATATACCATAAATCACTGTCCGTTGAATCATTATTACTGTTTTCAGCCTTATTTGACATAAAATAAAGTCTGTTTTCATCAACTGACAAAAAAGGGTCGTTACAACTGAATGTATCATTCAGAAACAATTTTGCCGGTTTTGTCCATATTCTGTTTTTTAATTCGGTATATAGAATTTCAGCATTCCATTCTTCATCAAGTCTTACGGCATAATAGATTTTATCGGCATTCTCTGACACAGCAATTCCGAATTCATATCCGGTGTTTGTGGATATTATATCGGGGGCAAATACTTTCGGAACTAATCCGGGAGGTTCTTGATTCAGATATAATAAGGTATCATTAATAACAGCTTGCCCTGTGCTTATTTTTGTAAAAAAAGTAAGCACATAAATTATTAAGAATATTTTTTTCATTTTACAAATAATTCGTTTGTAATAAATAACCTTTACATCAATGCAATCTTTTTTACTGTTGTTCCTTTACTTGTAATTATCCTGATTAAATAAATACCTTTTGCTTTATTATATAATTCAACTTTTGTTATATAATCGCCTTTAATTTCTTTTATGATTTGACCTTTAGAATTAATTATTTGAATAAATTGAATATTTTCGGCTATTACAAAAAACAAATTATTTGCAGGATTCGGATAACACAAAACATCAAAATCAGTTATTTGCGGTGTAATTAAATATTCAAAAGCTCCTATGTCATATCCGTTACCGTTTGGCCTGCTTATTCCGTCATAATCAAAACTTGGTGCATTTACGGAAGTTCCGTTATCAATTGCTGCAGAACTCGGTAATAAATGAAAATCTTCGGTAACTGTATCTGCGAAATTCGGATTGCTTTCTTGATAAAAGTCTCCTCTTGTTTCTCTTGTATCATTTCCTCTAAAACCATGTATCAGATTATATTCAACAGTTGAAATATTTACTGCTCCGGTATTTAAAAGTATCTGATAATTAGCTCCCAAACTGACAATGTTATTATAAATAACAAAATTTTCACTGTTCGGATGCTCATTTTGAATCCAAATACCTCCACCGTGTGCAAGACCGTTGCTGTCATAATAACCTGTATTGTACACTGTGTTATTAAGTATCCTGATATCCTTTTTAGGGCCCTCGTTTTCATCCATCCAATCTGTAATTACTATTCCTGCTGCCTTGTTATTGTAAACAATATTATTATATATATTTATGTTTTCTGTCAGTCCTCCTTGTTCAGATGAAACAGCAATACCAATATCAGTTGTAACAATATTATTGTAAATTTCAATATTATATAAATGTTCACCGTAAGCATAAGCACCAATATATATTCCCACATCATCGGGTAAATTGTGAACATAATTTCCGTATACTTTACCGGAGTGAGTAATATCGGCATTTTCGCCGGTTTTTATAACGATTCCCTCTCCGGCATAAAGCCCGACTCCGTCGCAAACTTCATTGTTTGTAACTTCAAAGTTATTTACCCCGACAATACTGATACACTCTTGTCCTTTTTCGGTATTTGAATATCTTATGATATTATTATCTACTAATATATCTGATGAGTTACATACATAAATTCCGGAAGATTTTGAATAAAGAGTTTTATTATTTTTAATAATAATATTACGGCTGTTACTGACAAAAATTGCAACAAAATCGCTGTTTATCAGTTTTAATCCTTGTATTGTAATATAATCAGCATCTATATCTAACAAGCCTCCCCACCAATCTAATGTTATGCCTGTTCCGTCAATTACAGGAGTATCACCCGGAAATGCAATATATGTAATCGGGTTATTTTGATTTCCGGAGTTTTTTATTTGAACTCTTTCGTTATAAACGCCTGATTTAATAAAAACTGTATCTCCTGCTTGTAAAGTATTGCTTGCTTTTTGTATGGTTTGCCATGACTGATTAAGTGAAAGTCCGGAGTTATTGTCATCACCCGCCGGACTTACGTAATAATTAGTTTGAGCAATGGTTTGAATTATCAATGCAAAGACTATAATAATTGTTATCGGTATCTTTTTCATTGAATTATTATTGTTTATGAGTGTCCGTGTATTCACCTAAACATATCGGAAACAGGCAGAAAATCAACTTGTTAACCCCTAACCCTAAAAACCTTGTTTTAATCAAGAGTTCAGTTTAAAAAGGTGCAATTTTGCAGAAAAGGTGCACAGCAACTTTTTTAATTGGCAGAATATAAGCATGACAGCTTTTAGATATTTTGCAGAATTAGTTGCTTTGCACCTTTTTAAACCGCAATCAATCAACTTTTATAAACTTTTGTATTCTAACATTATCATATGCGGTAATTTTAATAAAGTAAGTTCCTGCAAGCAGATTACTTAAGTTTACAGTTTTTTCACTTATATTGTTTCGAACAATTTTTCCGGTAATATCATATATAATTATGTTTTTAATTTCTTCCGGAATATCTATGTTTATTTCATTATGGGCAGGATTAGGATACAGGTTTAAAACCGGTAATTCTACCGGATTATTTATTTCTGTTCCTTCCGTTGTAAGTTTCCATAATTCATATCCGGCTGTTGTATATTCAGCACCAAAGTACAAAGACCCGTTATAAATCTTAAATTCGTCAGTATTATGCAAGGGATCTGACATCGGGGCTATTTCGGGCATTAGTTTTTCCGTTCCGGATTCTGTGCCGTCAGTTACCCATAATTCATCACCGTTTGTCCCGTCATTTGCTCTAAAATACAGTTTATTGTTATATACTGTAAAAGCACAAGGAGATGAATCATCTTCCGGATTTATATCTTCAAGCATTTGTGTGCCGTCAGCAGTTCCGTCAGTTACCCATAATTCATAACCGTTTGTTCCGTCATTTGCTTGAAAATACAGTTTATTGTTATATTCTGTAAAAAATAAAGGATATGAATCTCCTCCCGAATTTATATTTTTAAGCATTTGTGTACCGGCAGTAGTTCCGTCAGTTACCCATAATTCATAACCGTTTGTTCCGTCATTTGCATTAAAATACAATTTATTGTTATATTCTGTAAAATAATGAAATGAATATCTTGGATTTATATCTTTAAGCATTTGTGTGCCTGATTCCGTTCCGTCAGTTACCCATAATTGATAAGTTCCGTTTTGTGCACAAAAATACAGTTTATTATTATATACCGTAAGATATTGCGGATGTGAACTTCCTGCTCCCGGCCTTATATCTTTCAGCAGTTGTGTGCCGTCTGTAGTGCCGTCTGTTATCCATAATTCCTCACCATTTGTTCTGTCATATGCTTGAAAATAAAGTTTATTGTTATATACCGTTAAATATTCCGGAGATGAACTTCTTGCTCCCGAATTTATATCTTTAAGCATTTGTGTGCCGGCAGTTGTTCCGTTGGTTACCCATAATTCATAACCGTTTGTTCCGTCATTAGCTCTAAAATATAGTTTATTGTTATATTCCGTAAAATAACAGGGTTCTGAACCTCCTCTCGAATTTATATTTTTAAGCATTTGAGTGCCGGCAGTAGTTCCGTCGGTTACCCATAA
>JAUVIG010000244.1 GCA_030592825.1 Chlorobiota bacterium
AGGATATATGATTCTTATGAAAAACACAATACTTTTAAAATCAAATACTGTAATCCGTATTCATTAGTTTATTATGTTAAGATTCACAGGAATGTATTAGATTTGGCATTTAGATATGGTTGGACAACAAAACGTGCATCTTTTGTATCATATTAATTATAACAGTATGAGATTAATAAAATTACTTATAATTGTTTTTATTTTTAACTTTGTAATTATTAATTAGTTATAAAATATATTCAAATTATGACATGGAAAGAATTAATTGAATCTCAAAATGTAAAATATGCAGTTTTAATTATTGCATCCTTAATTATTGCATTTATTGCCTCATTTATTATAAGGAAGATAATCACAGTTTTTAATAAACGGTATTCAAAAAAATTGAATGTTGATTCTACCAATTTATCGTTTTTAAAGAATTCAGTCAGTTTTATTTTATATACAGCAGCAGCAATTTACATCTTTTACAATATACCTGCATTGCATTCACTCGGCACAGGATTATTTGCCGGTGCAGGAATAGCAGCAGTAGTTATTGGGTTTGCTGCTCAAAAAGCATTTTCAAACATTATTTCAGGTATCTTTATTTTAATTTTTAAACCTTTTAGTGTAGGAGATACTATTGAAATTGGTGAAAAAAGAAAAGGTATTGTTGAAGAAATTACACTGAGACATATTATGATCAGAGATTATGAAAATCGCAGGATACTGATTCCAAACAGCATTATCAGTGATGAAACCATTATTAACAGCAGTATTATTGATGAAAAAATCAGACAATTTGTTGAATTCGGTATCAGTTATGATTCTGATGTTGATACAGCTACAAAAATTATAAGGGAAGAAGCCGAAAAACATCCTGATTTTATTGATAACAGAAAAAAAGATGAAAAGAAAAATAAAATTCCGTCAGTAATTATCAGGCTTACAAGTTTAGATGATTTTTCAGTTCAATTAAGAGCATATGTTTGGGTAAAAAATAATGATACAGGTTTTACACTTAAATGTGATATATTGAAATCTGTTAAGAAACGTTTTGAAAAAGAAGGAATTGAAATACCTTTTCCGTACAGAACTATAGTTTATAAAAATGATTCGGATATTAGCAAAACTCAAAAATAAAATATGTTAGAAAAAGCAATTGAAATTGCTGTAAAAGCACATAAAGGGCAAAAAGATAAGAGCGGTAAACCATATATCGGACATTTATTAAGAGTTATGCATATGGGAAATACCGAAGATGAGAAAATCTGCAGTGTTTTACATGATTTAGTTGAAGATACAAACCGGACTTTTGAAGATTTAAAAAATGAAGGTTTTTCAGATACAATTATTGATGCTTTAAAATGTCTTACCAAAATACAAAATGAAAATTACGATCAATTCATTAACAGAGTATTAAAAAATAAGTTAGCCGTTAAAGTTAAACTTAATGATCTTACGGATAATATGGATGTTAAACGACTGAAAAAGTTGACGGAAGAGGACATGAGAAGGATTAATAAATATTTGACAGCATACAGGCGGTTAATGAGTGTTATCTAATAACTTCTTTTTATAATTCATTATCAATAATTAACTATAGATTTTTCGAGTAAAGTAAGAATATTGTCTGCATATTTGATAACCTTTAACGCTTTTGTGCTTCTAACAGCAATTGAGAAAACAATAGAACTAATATTAAAACAAAATTCTTAATAAAACAAACTTCTATTCATAATTTTTGCTTATAATTTATTCATAAGTTCTTTAACTTCGTTTTTTAGATTTGGTATATGATTAATTATTATTCCCCAAATTACATCATCAGAGATCGTATCATAACCATGAATTATTCTATTTCTCGTATCAACTATCTTTCGTGCATTTGTTAGGGTGATATTACTGTCTTTATCCAATATTCTTCTGACAGCTTCGCCAATTATTTCTAAATTTCGTTCTACAGCACGTTTGGTTTTAAGGTCTTTTCTGTAATTCTCAAATATTTTCTTTCCTTCTTCAAAAAAACCATCAATTTCAGAAATTGCTGAATCTATATCAAACAACCACGTTTTTATTTCTTTATCCATATATTAATTCTTTTGTGTTATCAATAGATTGTTTTAAAAATGGATTTTTGATTGCCTTTTCTTCAAGTAAATCAATATCTCTGTTAAATAAGTCTTCTAAAGAAAATTTAAAATCAAAGTAATTATCAGCATATTTATTTAATTCAATTTTATCAAATGTTACAAGAAAATCAATATCGCTGTCTTCTCTATACCTTCCACTAATCACTGAACCAAATACATATAATGTCGCCACATTGTATTTGTTACATAATTTCTTTAATTTTACAATATTTCTTTCAATTAAGTTCATACAACAAAGTTAAAAAAAAATTTAGTTTCACCACATCCTCTCTATCCTTTTTATAACACAACCTTAAGATCAAAAATCTAATTTCAAATATATTTCTTCAAAAGCAATAAGAACTCATCTAAACTTATATGGTATGCACCCAAGCTCTTCATATGAGGTGTATAAACTTGGGCATCTATTAATTCGAGAGCAAAATTATCAATAAGATATGCCAATGCTATTTTGGATGTGTCAGACTCTTTACTGAACATAGATTCACCAAAAAATACTTGACCTAACTTAATTCCGTATAAACCACCTGCCAATTCATTTTTAATATTATAAACTTCAACAGAATATGCATAGCCTAAACGATACATTTCAATATAGGCATTCATCATCTCATCAGTTATCCAAGTTCCGTCTTGCTCTTTGCGTTTAATTGCTTTACAATTATTGATAACACCCTCGAAATTATGATTTACGGTACAATAATAGATTTGCTTTTCTATTAATTGTTTTAAACTTTTTGATTTTTTAAATCTTCTCGGTAATAAAACAAAACGAGGATCGGGTGCATGCCATACAATCGGTTCGTCTTCGTTGTACCACGGGAAAATACCGTTTTGATATGCTAACAGTAAACGCTCCGGAGATAAATCACCGCCAACTGCAATTACACCGTCTTCTGCTAATTTCGGATGCGGGAATATTAGTTTATCTGTAAGTCTGAAAATTGGCATTTACTCCGATTGTTATCTGTTAATTATTATCTTTTTAACGAATATTTTATCATCAGTAATGATCTTCAGAAAATATATACCGTTCTTTAAACCGGAAATGTTAATTTCAGATGCATTAAAAGTATTTATTAACTTCCCGTTTATTGATATAATTTGAACTTCAGGCAATCCTGTTGAATTAATATAAATAATATCGGATGCAGGATTCGGGTAAACATTTATATCAGTTTCATTAATTACATCTACAGAAACAGGTGTACATCTCCATTCAGCTGTCCAACCGTGTTTTACAGTCAAAGTATCTGAATAAAATTTTAAGGTCAATGCATTCCCGCTTGCTTCAACAATACCCGGACTTGTAGTTCCTGAATATCCTCCTATCAACAGAGCATTAGTATCTGCACCGTCATATATCCACAATGTGTCATAGCCCGGTTCCAACTCAAAAGAGGTGAAATTCAATGCCAAATAATCAGTATAATTTATAGGTGCAATTGTAAATGTATAATCCTCAAAATCAAAATGTTTGCGGTGAGGACCGCCCATATCATAAAATTCATAGTAGCACGGAGTTTCGGCACAATCGGTAAATGTACTTTCAATCAAATCCCACATCTCGGTATATCCGTCATCATAACCTAAAGCCCATATTCCGATTCCGACAATTCCCTGTTGCTGAACCACATCGTATTTATACTTCATTGTAAGTTCATCATCAACCCATGCTTGGTGATATTGTCCGTTATTATAATTGTAATATGCACTCATGCTGTTTGCATCTATTTGCCTGTTTGAATAATATCCGTTTGAATTATTTTTTATAGTTTTTATTGTTTTAGAAGCTCCGGTACCAATAATAGTATTTGCCGGCACATTATCTGATTCTGTTTCCCATTCCCAACCATAGTAAGGTAATCCGCAAACCAACTTCTCACGCGGCACACCTTCATGTAAATAGTATGCAATTGATCGAGCAATTGTATAATTGAAATTATTCATCCTATATAATTGCCCTGTCGGTCCTGCTATTGAACTTCCCGAATAATAATAATCATATCCCATTATAATGAAAAGGTCTATATAATCTTTTAATATTTGAATATCAAATACATCACTCCAATCTACTGCATATAATTCAATGCTGACTTGCGAACCGGGAATTTCAGTGTGAAATTGTGTGGCAAGATTTACCAAAAAATTATTGAATTGAATAGCTTCACTTCCGGGAACTGATTCAAAATCAATATTTACACCGTCAGCATTTCTGTTTTGAACTAATGTAAGTAAATTATCAATAAGGTTTTGTTGAGCACCGCTACTTGCAAAAAAAGATGCATGTCCCGAAAACAATGTTATACATAAATTAACTCTTACACCGTTTGCTTGTGCCGAATCAATAACGGATACTGTCTCCCATTCGTGAGTATTTGTCGGATCTCCGGTTACCGGATCTACATCATAAGAAAAATAAGAAAGATCACTCAGTAAATGCCATTGATAATTATCTTCTAAACCGTTTGACCAATACGGATGCCACCCGAAAACTATACTTTCAAGATTACAATCTTTTGATTTTATCTTTGAAGGTATATTTTCCGCAGTTGAAAAATCTTTAAATTCATTCGGAAAATTTATTGCCAATGAGTCAAAATATTCTTTATGAAATTTATGAGCAGAATACATATTATATTCTTGTCCGAATAAAGAAGTCGACAAAAATAAAATTGTTACAGTAACTAATTTAAATTTATTTTTCATCAGAATTTTAATTTTTTTAAACCGTAATCTTTTAAAAATAATGAGCGAATAATACCGTCGGCTAATCCTGTTTTCGGAACTATAACATATTCACACCCGGACAATTTAAGAATTCGCATATATAATCTTAATGCAATAACAATTACATCTGCCCTGTCTTCCTTAAGACTGAATTTCATAATTCGATCAATATACGATATTTCATTCAGTTGATCATATAATTTCTTCATATCATTAAAAGTAACATTCTTTTTCCCGATCATTTTACTTATTTTATTAATATTACCTCCTGATCCCATCATTTCAATTCCGGGATATTTAAATCTTAATTCAACAACTTTATTTTCAAGAGCATCAATTTCAGACTGTTTAACAGTTTTTGTAAGAAAACGTAATGTTCCTGTTTTAAAAGCATTAGCCCAAATTAACTTTTTATACTGAAAAAGTGCAAGTTGTAAACTCCCTCCTCCTAAATCTGCTGAAATATAAAATTTTTTCTTTTTCAGATTTTCTCTGTTAGTAAGATATAATAAATTAGCTTCTTCATGTCCGTCAATAACATCAATATTAATTCCGGTAATTAATTTTATTTTTTTCAATACATCTTTTTGATTACTTGCACCTCTTACAGCAGATGTAGTACAAGCTTTGAATTCTGTAACATTATAATAGTTTAAAATATCTTTAAAAATATCCATAGCTTTTATAAACTCAAATAATTTTTCTTCACCAATATATCCTCCGGAGAAAACATCATTTCCGATTCTTAAAGGTAAGCGTATATAAACTCTCTTCTTAAGAATGTATTTATTATTTTCAGCCGGATGGAGATCTTTAATAATTAATCTGGCAGCATTCGATCCTATATCTATACCGGCATATTTTTTTATAAACATATTATAATTGCTCAATTCAGGTGCTAAATTAGTAAGGAAGAGAAGAATTACAAAATTAAATTTTGACTAATTTTTACATCAGCTTACTGTTAAGGTAACCTCTAATAATTAATTTGCATCAAGATTTTCAGAGTTTTTTATAGACGATTGAAATTTATGAAGCACTATCGGGATAATGCAAGAAAATTTCAAGAAGTATCCGGAAAACTCTGAAAA
>JAUVIG010000048.1 GCA_030592825.1 Chlorobiota bacterium
AAAAAAAATAAATTCTAAAAAATGGGATGTATACTATACTGTTGCTGCAAAAGGGGATTATGCTTATTTGGTATCAGCTAAAAATACTTATGGAGAAGAAGATATATTCAGATTAAAATTAAGAGATATTGAAAAGCCGGATCCGGTTGTAATTGTTTACGGAAAAGTTATTAATAAAAAAACCGGAAAACCCATAAAGGCATCAATCATTTATGAGAATGATAAAACAGGTAAAACCGAAGGATTGGCAAGATCAAATCCTGCAACCGGAGAATATAAAATTGTTTTACCTTATGGTGTGAAATATAATATAAGAGCAAATAAAGAAGGTTATTTTGCTATGAATGAAATGATTGATTTAAAAAAGATCAATGTTTATAAAGAAATTGAAAAAGATCTGTTTATGTCTCCTCTTGAGAAAGAGGAAGCAATATTGCTGAAAGACGTACATTTCTATACAACAAAAGCTGTGCTGTTGCCAAGTTCATATCCTGAACTAAACAGACTGGTTAAGCTGATGAAAGAACACCCTGCTATGGTAATTGAAATTCACGGACATACAGAAGCTACTTCCGGTTATGAAGAAAAATTAATGATATTGTCAAAAAAAAGAGCTGAAGCAGTTAAGCAATTTATGATTATAAAGGGCATAAGTGCATCAAGGATCAAGAAAAAAGCTTTCGGCGGCACTAATCCGGTAGCGGATAATAATACCGAAGCAGGCAGAAAGCAAAACAGACGAGTAGAATTTCGGATAATTAAGAAATAGAGACCGGAATTTGAATTAGAACCAAAAGAATTAATAATACTTCTGTGTTTCAAAACGAAAATATCTCAAACCGGTGTTTACATCTTGATCAATACCCGCTTTTCTTTTTATGATTCTTATTTGTTCTTCAACAGTATCAATTCCTTCAATATCCGGTAAAAGAATACCTCTGCTGTATGTATTGTCTTGAACAATGGCACCGTATTTTCTCGGATCTAATTCATTAAGATCAATAATTTCTTCCGGAGGCGAGAGAACTTCGACACTAAGGGTTATCTTATCAAATTCTTTTAACTTTAATTTACTGAACCTGTTATCAAAGAATGCAGAAGATACAGCATTCCTGATTATTTCCGTAAATAAATTTTTATACTTTGGTTTTATGGTTCCTATGCAACCTCTCAGTTTTCCTGCATCTGTCTTAAGTGTTACAAAACATGATCTTATTGCAAGCAATTCGTTTGGAATATCTTGATTTTCAGTGTTTAAGGTTGTTTTTTTATTCAAGTATTCTTCAATTGCCTGAAGTGCAATTTTTGTGTATATGCTTTTTGGTTTATACATTTAATACAATATTTAACATTAATTATTTACAATTCATCAAAAAAAAATTTTTGATAAAAAAAAATATGTTACATTTGTCAATATGAGTTTTAATAATTATCAGAATATTATATAAATATATGAAAATATAATAAATTTTAATGATAAAAATTTTTATTTTTAAAAAAATAGAATTTAATTTGCATATTATAATATTTCAGAGTAAAATTCGTTTATCACAATGACAACCTTAACTTATCATCTTTAAAATCTAAAAAAGTTAAACTTATGAAAAAGACTTTACTCGCAATAGTATTAGTATTTACCTTGTTGGTTTTACCTATTTTGGTTAATGAGGCATCAGCGCAACCACCGCCGCCGCCTCCTCAAGATATACCGATAGACGGAGGATTGTTTTTGCTGATAGCAGCAGGAGCAACGTACGGAGCGAGAAAATTATACAAACAACAGAAGGAAGAAAAAAGTTAATTAAAACACAGATAAAATAATATTTAAAAAAACCCGCAAATTTGCGGGTTTTTTTATTAGGATATAATAATAAAAATTCTTATATTTGGTATGTTATTTTCTCAAACCTAAATAAATATAAAAATGGATATATCAGCATGGTGGGATACTCTGACAACACTTCAGAAGATTCATTGGGGGATAGCATTACCCTCTACAATTATTTTTGTTATTCAATTGATAATCACTCTGACAGGTGGTGATGCAGACGATATGGATGCAGATCATGACGGTGATTTTGACGGTGATCACGGAGACGGTATGCATATCTTTTCGGTTAAAAGTATTTTAGCATTTTTAATGTTTTACGGATGGAGCGGTTTAGCAGCTATTCAATACGGAATGATTACTTGGTGGACAATTACATTAATATCACTGGGAATTGGTGTGTTAATGATGATGTTTACTGCTTGGTTATTTTTTATGTTATTTAAACTTCAAGAAAGCGGCACCATGAAAATTGAAAATGCAATCGGTAAACAAGGTGAAGTTTATTTAACAATTCCGGCAAAGAAAAACGGTGCAGGAAAGATACAAATTATTATTCAAGGTTCATACAGAACATTAGATGCCTTAACAGAAGATACAGAAGATATTAAAACCGGAACTTTTGTTGAAGTTATTGATTTTATTAATGATACTTTAATCGTTAAACGAAAAAGATAATATTTTTTTTCAATTCAATTATTTATAAACTATAAAAAAAATTAATTATGGGTCAATTTGCAGTTATTATTATTGTATTATTAGTTCTGGTATTATTAGGATTTTTTGCATTTCTTATTAAAAGATACAAACGATGTCCTTCAGACAGAATACTGGTTGTTTACGGAAAGGTGGGCGGAGGAGGAAGAACCGCAAAATGTGTACACGGTGGTGCGGCTTTTATTATTCCCGTCATTCAAGATTATGAGTATTTAGATCTTACACCAATCCCTATAGAAATCGGACTTGAGAATGCACTGAGTAAACAAAATATTCGTGTAAATGTCCCTTCAAGATTTATGGTGGGTATTTCTACGGATACCGGAGTTATGCTGAATGCTGCGGAAAGATTATTGGGACTGACTCAAGCTGAGATCAGACATTTGGCTGCGGATATTATTTTCGGACAGTTAAGGGTTGTTATTGCAACTATGGATATTGAAGAAATTAATGCCGACAGAGAAAAGTTTTTGACAAATGTTTCTTCAAGTGTTGAGCATGAATTAAGAAAGATAGGATTAAAATTAATTAATGTAAATGTTACTGATATTACTGATGATGCCGGTTATATTGAAGCATTAGGAAAAGAAGCAACAGCCGGAGCGGTTAATGAAGCAAAAAAATTAGTTGCAGAAAGAAACCGAGACGGAGAAATTGGTCAGGCTAATGCAGAAAGAGAACAACGTATTAAAGTGTCTGAAGCAAATTCAGATGCTGAAATCGGGGAAGCAAATGCAAGTCAAAATCAACGAATTAATGTTGCTGCTGCAAATGCAAAAGCAATTGAGGGTGAGAACCTTGCAAAAGTTTCAATTGCTGATACAAATGCAGAAAGAATGAAACGCGAAGCAGAAGCCGAAAAAATATCTGTTACCGCAGAAAAAGTAAATGAAGCACAAGCCAAAGAAGCGGCTTATCTTGCAGAAAAAGAAGCAGAATTAAAGCGTGCCGAAAGAGAAGCTGCAACACAACAAGCAAATATAATTGTCCCTGCACAAATTGAAAAACAAAAAATTGAAATTCAGGCAGAAGCAGAAGCAGAAAGACAAAGACGCATAGCAAGAGGTGAGGCGGATGCAATATTCCTTGAAATGCAAGCAGAAGCAAAAGGTAACTTTGAAATATTAAGCAAGCAAGCTGAAGGTTATAAACTAATGGTTGAATCAACCGGTAAAAATGCTCGTGATGCCGTCCTTTTAATGATTGCAGAAAAATTACCGCAAATTGTTGAAACACAAGTTGAGGCTATAAAAAATATTAAAATTGATAAAGTTACGGTTTGGGACAGCGGAAACGGTGATTCAAAAGGTACTTCAACCGCAAATTTTATGAAAGGAATGATGGGAGCGGTTCCTCCTCTTGAGGATCTTTTTAAATTAGCAGGCATGGAACTTCCGAATTATTTAAAAGGAAAATCAACTGACGATATACAAGATGCAGAAGTTGTAAAACCTAAAAAGAAGAAAGAATAAGTTTAAATGAACAAATTAAGGGTTTCACTTTAAGTGAAGCCCTTAATATCTTAATAAAAATTCGTGAATTCGTGGCTTTTATACTTTTCGGAGTGGATTCAAGTTCCAAATTTCAAATTTCCAAACACATGAAATCATACAGAAAAGAACTTTGGTTTAATACAAGCAGAAGAAGAGAATTGATTAATATAACTTCTGAAATTCAAAGAGAAATTGACAGCAGCGGTATAAAAGAAGGTCTTGTATTGGTAAATGCAATGCACATAACGGCAAGTGTATTTATTAATGATGACGAATCCGGTTTGCATCAAGATTTTGAAAAATGGTTAGAAGGTTTAGCACCCGAAAAACCTTACTCACAATATAAGCACAATACATACGAAGATAATGCTGATGCTCATTTAAAACGTACCGTCATGGGCAGGGAAGTTGTTGTAGCCCTTACAGAAGGAAAACTTGATTTCGGCCCGTGGGAAAGAATATTCTATGGTGAATTTGACGGAATGAGACGTAAAGGAGTTCTAATAAAAATTATTGGAGAGTAAAGTCATTCTTTCTGAAAATATACTTTATACTTTAAGCTTTGAATTTTAAACTTTGAACTTTATACTTTGAACTTTCAACTTAAAGCTTACAAAGATTCGTCATCTTTCTTTTCTTCTGTATTATCCTTTTCCGAAATTTTCTCTTGAAGTTCTTTATTTTGAATTTTAAGTTGTTCAACTGTTGAATTAGCATCTTCCAGTTCTTTATTTAATCGTTCAATGTTTTTAATACTTTCTTCTTCCTGATATTCAAGAGTTTCAGATTTTTCTTTTGATTCTTCCAGAATTTGAGCAGTTTGTTGATTGATTTGAATTGTTGCAATAGTTGATGCGAAAATTTCACTTACTTTTTCAACAAATTCGATTTTGTATTTTTCGAGAATTTCAAGAGATGCAAGCTCTACAATACCATATACTTTCTCGTTAACAATTAACGGAACGATTAAGATGCTTTTGGGATCGTCTTTCCCCAAACCTGAAGAAATTTTAATATAATTTTCGGGTATATCAGAAATAAAGATTGTATCTTTCTCCAAGAAACATTGTCCGACAAGATCCTGACCGGGCAGTATTTTATTTTGAAAGAATTTATGCCTGTCATAAGCATAGAAAGCAATTAGTTCCAAATATATATTTTCTTTGTTTTTTTCGTTTAGAATGTAAAAGCCGCCGACTTGAGCTTTTATATATCGGGTTAGTTTATTAATGGTTACCATTGCAAATTCTTCAGGGGTACCGCTATGTTCTCTAATCAAATTATTAAACTCAGTTATCCCTTGAGTTGACCAACTTCTTTCTTCGTTTTCTTTACGTCTGATTTTTTCATCTTGAGCAGCTTTTGCAAGACTATCCCTCATAGCTAATAATGAATTACCTAAAATATCATTTTTACCGCCCTTCTTAAAATAACTCTTAAAATTTCCTTTTTCAATATCTCTTGCAAAGTTTGCTTTTTCCTTTAATCCTGAAATTAAGTTGTTCAAAGCCAGCCCCATTTGTCCGATTTCGTCAGTAGATGTCTTGATTTTTTGCTTTGGTAACTCACCCGAAGACATTGATTTAATTATATTTTGAGTATAATTTATAGGTGAAAGTATTGAATTTACAAATAAAAACGTAATAATAATAATCATAAATATTAAAATGATACCTGATATTATTATCATGTTAGAAAAAGACAGGAATGAATTTTCCATTTTAACATTATAGGATAACAGGGTGTTTTTTTTTGCAGAATACATTTCATCAACTTGTTTTTTAATGTTTTCTGCCAGATCTATTAATGGATTACCGTCTTGAACACGTTGAGCATATTTGTTTTCAAAATTAGGGTCTGTATATTTTTCAGGAGAATTAAGACTTTTCATTATTTTTTCCTGTTGTATAAAATAATTGTCAGCCAAATTTAATATTTGCTCAATTTTAAGTTGTTCTTCTGTGCTCCATCCTTGCGACAAATTATTTAATTCATATTTTGTTTCTAAATATATCTTTTGATTAATTTTTTTAAGCCTGTTTTTTTTAGTTGTATTTCCGGACACTTCATAAAGAACCCAATTTTTTATTAAATGCTTTGATTCATATACAATATATGAAAATTTGTTTAGTGCAGACATGGAAGGAACAATGTTATTGTTTACCTTTTTAGTTAGTTCTTGGTTTTCTGTAAGCGATTGATATATAAAAAAATATGCTCCAAGGAATGTTATTGAAATAACTCCGAAACCAAAAATAAGTTTGGTTATAATTTTAAATTTTAATTTTGTTTTCAAGAATTCAACCTTTTAAAAATATTAATTATCAAATATAAGAATTATTTTTTTTTCTTTTCGAGTTCTTTTTTAATATTTACCTGTTTCAGTTGAAAATTTTCATCATATTCCAAAAAGAATGTACCGTTATTTTCAAACCCTCCGTTTTTATTTGTTCTGATAAAATCAAAATCATAAACAATTCCCTTTTTATTTGAGAGAGTATCTGACGATAAGAGGCAAAACTGAAAATGCCTGCCGTATTTTCTGAGTGCATTAACAAAATAATACATAATATCAAAACCTTGAAAAGCATGTTTTGAAGGTTCTGTTTCGTATATTGCCCTATATTCAGTTATAAAAACTTTCACACTATGTTCGTGATAATTAATAAAGATTGGAGAAATATAATGGAACGACATGCTTTTTAAATGATTGATATTAATATTTTGAAAATTTTCCCATCTGGGCGAACCAACTAATCGTATTTGATAATCTTCTTTTAAAGCATACAATTTGTCTATTACTTGTGTAACAAAAACTTCATCATCAGATGGAATAATAATTATATTATCAGTACCTGCAGTTAGAGCATCTTCAACAGAATTATCTCCGCCGGTGCTGAAGTTTACTGTTTTTAAACTTAATTCAGTTGCCCGATTATTTATAGATAAGGAATCTAAAAGTTTTGTTTTGTAAACCTCAATTAATTTATTTTCATTTTCGGTTCCGTTATGAATAATTAATATACTTGTATCACGTAATCCGATATACATATCAGAAGTCTTTTTTATTCTCATTTCATTTGAAGGAACAACTTGAAAAACAAATGGGTTGTCATAAATAAGATCTTTATTTTGTGATAAAGGCGAAATTAAATTAATATGGTGTTTTTTTGCATAATGCGATGCTATTTTAATATTTCCTGAATACACAGGGCCTATGATCAAATCAATTTCAGGGTAATTTAATTCATCCATAATATCTTTTACTTTCTTTCCGTCGTTTTCAGTATCATATACAGAAAGATTTAAAGAAAGTCCTTGAGATTTTAATTTATTTAAGGCGATTAAAATTCCTTCGTATATCTCAATAAATCGTTGAGTATTTTTATAAAACATTTGATCTTTGTCTTCTTTATAATTTCCTAAATAATATATATTTCTGTTTAAAAAAAGAGGTAACATAAGAACAATGTTGAAAGTCATCGTTTTATCGTATTCAAATTTATTACACGGTGTAATGTTTTCATCTTCAAAATAAAGATGTGAATAATTATTGTTTTGATTATTAACAGAATCATTATTTACAACAATTATTTCAGAAATATTTGAACCGGATTTGGGAATCTTTAATACCTGACCGATTTTTATACCGTTTTCAGTTTCCGGATTTAATGAAATTATTTTATCAATAGAAATTCCGAATTTTTGCGATATAGAAAATAATGTATTTCCCTTTTCAACCGTGTAGTAGTATATTTGATTATTTTTATTATCAGGATTTTCTTTATTAATATTCAGTATTTTTAAAATTTGATCTGTTTTAATACCGTATCTTGCTTCAGGATTATGCTTGATAATGTCATTTATAGAAACTTCGTATTTTTTTGCAAGTGAAAAAAGGGTTTCACCTTGAATAACTTTGTGACTGTAAAATTCTGGAAAGTTATTTTCATTATTATTAACGAAAGGGATGTTAAGAATTTGGCCGGCATTTATAGAAAAAGAGTGTAAATTATTTGTTTTAGCAACTTCTTTTTGCGGAACATTATATGCTTTGCATATTGAATATAGAGTTTGCCCCAATTCAACTTTATGAACATAGTATTTCTTATTATTAATAACAATTGTTTCTTCTGATTTAATTATTTCTATTTGTGAATATCCGGTAAAACAAATGAATAATAAAATTAATATGCTGATAAATTTTTTCATAACAGTCAGAATTTGACACAAAAATATAAAAAAGAATAAGGATTAAAATAATTTGTTATTAATTGAGCTTAGCTTTAATTATTAATTAAACTTTATAAATCTTATAGTTAATACATACCTATTACGGTATTATGCTTTATTATAGAACGAAACAGAAGTCGAAACTGATACAGAAATAAAAGTCCAAATGATTATTAATACAAATCCTAACATTACTGAACTGCTGAAATATAACTCATAATTGTTTAATAGAAGTGTAATTAAAGCTAAAACTATAGGTAATGCTGATATTATTGCAAATAACTTACCAATGAATTTATATTTATAATAATGATATGACATAAGCAACAGTACTAAAGAAAGGCTAAGCCATTTTATCCAAGTGAAAATTCTTAAATAAGAAATATATTTGGAAAAATCAATTCTTGAAACCAATAATTCTTGAATACGAAACAATTGTATGTTTTCTGCAACATCAAAAATAAGTGCTGATACAGATAATAATATACCCAAATAATATATATTTTTTCTTTCTGTTTTTATAAGTTTTATAAAAACTAACATAATAAAAGAAGAATAAGCAATCATATAAGCATAATCAACCATATTTTGATCATGTACACCTTTTATCACATCTTTTTTAAATTCATTATTTTCCATAAATAAGTTATTAACATCTTGTGTGCTTTTTGAAAATTCAAATTTTATAACAGGAGAGTCGTAATTGCCTGTATTATAAAAATAAACATAACTCATTGACAGCGTTAAAATGGTAATAATCAATGCTGTGTATTGTATTGCCGAGATTTTTTTCATTTGTCTGTTTTATTACAAAATTAAAAAATTATTGGTTCTGTACGAAATAGAAATAAAAAAGCTTGTTATTATAATAACAAGCTTTTCTCTTATTTTGGTTTTTTATTATCTCTAAATGATTGATAAATTCAAATTCTTTTCTTCAATAATCTTTCTTAAATTAATCAGAGCATATCTCATTCTTCCCAATGCCGTATTTATACTGACATCCGTTTGTTCAGCAATTTCTTTGAAACTTAGGTTTCCGAAGTGTCGTAATAACACAACTTCTTTTTGTTCATTGGGCAGTTCTTCCACTAAATCTCTGATGTCTTTTGCAATTTGGTCTTGAATAAGAGAATCTTCTATTGTATCTTCTGAAAATTCTTTAGAATTAAAGATGTCAATTTCAGGCTTAGCATCATTTGAATAGGTGGGCATTCTTGTTTCTTTTCTGAAAAAATCAATAGTTAAATTATGTGCGATTCTGATTACCCATGATACAAATACACCTTGTTCGTTATACCTTCCTTGTTTTAAAGATTTAATAACCTTAATAAAGGTATCTTGGAAAATATCTTCTGCAAGTTTTTGGTTTTTTACTATAAAATAAATGTAGGTGTAAACTCTTTCTTTGTGACGATTGATGAGTATTTCAAGTGCATACGACTCACCTTCAATAAACTTTTTTACAAGTTCCTTGTCCTTTAGTTTAGTTTTCATAGTACCTCCTATTTTGTTTGATTAATAATAAGAGTAGAATTATACTATAGGCAAATAATTTTAAGTTAAAAATTAGAGTTTAGGTTTTCTAAATGCAAATATCAACTATATTTTGAGAAAAAAAAATATTTTTTGATAAATGCTATTAATTAATTTTGCATTTTAATAATATTAATAAACAATATCCGTGCCTAAAAAAGTTATTTAATATGCCTGATAAATTTAAAAAATCTGAATTGTATTCTGAAAATATTGAGATTAAAGGTGCAAAAGAACATAATTTAAAGAATATTAACCTTATTATTGAAAGAGATAAGTTTACTGTCATTACAGGGCTTTCAGGCTCCGGAAAGTCATCTCTGGCATTTGATACTTTATATGCTGAAGGGCAAAGACGATATGTTGAAAGTTTATCTTCTTATGCAAGACAATTTTTGGGAAGATTGCATAAACCTGAAGTCGAATATATAAAAGGAATTCCGCCGGCAATAGCAGTTGAACAGAAAGTAAACACTTCAAATCCGCGTTCAACCGTTGGTACATCAACTGAGATTTACGATTATTTAAAATTATTATATGCAAGAATAGGTGAGACATTTTCACCTGTATCCGGAAAAAAAGTAAAAAGACATTCGGTAACTGATGTTTCAAATTTTTTATTAAGTTTTCCTGAATCGACTAAAGCATTAATATTAGCACCGATTCATGTAATAAGTAACAGAACATGCTTGGAACAACTTCAAGTTTTATTAAAACAAGGATTTTCTCGTGTAGAATTTGATGAAAAGATTGAAAAGATTGATGAACTGATAAAAAAAGAATCTCTTAAAAAACCTAAAACTGCTTTTATTGTAATTGACAGAATTTCAGTTTCAAATGATGAAGACACAATCGGCAGGATTGGAGATTCAGTTCAAACAGCTTTTTATGAGGGAACCGGAGAGTGTTTGATAAAAGTTTTTACGAAAAATGAACTGATAAAAGAATCTTTTTCAAACAGGTTTGAAGCAGACGGAATTAAATTTGAAATTCCTACTGTTCATACCTTCAGTTTTAATAATCCGTTGGGAGCTTGTCCTGTTTGTGAAGGTTTCGGTAAAACAATGGGTATTGATGAAGATCTTGTGATACCTAATAAAACATTATCAATATATGAAGAAGCAGTTGCATGTTGGAAAGGTGAGAAAATGAGTTGGTATAAAGATCAATTCATAAATGTGGCTAATAAATTTGATTTCCCTGTTCATAAGCCATACAGACAATTATCACCAAAACAAAAAGAAGTATTATGGGATGGTAATGAATATTATAACGGCTTATATTCTTTTTTTAAAATGATTGAAAAGAAGAGCCGAAAAATCCAGTTCAGAGTGATGTTGTCTCGTTACAGAGGCAAAACAACTTGTTATCACTGCAAAGGAACTCGACTAAAAAAAGAAGCGAGTTATGTTAAGATAAACAGAAAGTCAATCAGTGAACTTGTGAACATTTCAATTACTGAACTAAAAGCATTTTTTGAATCAATTAAATTATCAGAACATCAATTAAAAACAGGTAAAAGAATATTGACAGAAATAAGGAACAGAATTCAATATTTGGATGATGTCGGTTTGAGTTATTTAACACTCAACAGGTTATCTTCGACTTTATCAGGCGGAGAATCACAAAGGATTAATTTGTCAAGTTCATTAGGAAGCAGTTTAGTCGGTTCGTTATATATATTGGATGAGCCCAGTATTGGTTTGCATTCTAAAGATACCGGTTTGTTAATTAAGGTGTTGAAACAATTAAGAGACATTGGAAATACTGTAATTGTGGTTGAACACGATGAAGAAATAATTAAAAAATCTGATCGAATAATTGATATTGGCCCTTTTGCCGGAACTGAAGGGGGTGAGATTGTTTTTGAAGGAACTTATAATGAGATATTGAATAACGAAAATACTCAAAATAACTCATTGACGGTTAAATATCTTAAAGGGAAAATGACGGTACCTTTACCCGAAAAAAGGAGGATTTCAAATAATTATATCAAATTAACCGGAGCGAGCCATAATAATTTAAAGGCAATTGATGTATGCTTTCCTTTAAACGTGATGACCGTTGTAACAGGAGTAAGCGGATCAGGAAAATCATCATTAGTAAGAGATATTTTATTTCTTGCATTAAGCAGAGAGATAAATGATTATGGAAAAAAGCCCGGAAGTTATGCTTCAATTGAAGGCGATCTTAAATTAATTGATGAAATTGAATTTGTAAATCAAAACCCGATTGGTAAATCATCAAGATCAAATCCTGTTACATATATAAAAGCATTTGATGAGATAAGAAAGTTATTTGCAATTCAACAAAATGCAAAGATCAATGGTTTTAAGCCCGGACATTTTTCTTTTAATGTTGACGGAGGAAGATGCGAAACATGCAGGGGTGAAGGTGAAATAAGAATTGAGATGCAATTTATGGCAGATGTACATTTAGAATGTGAGGAATGCAAAGGAAAACGTTTTAAAGACGAAGTGCTGGATGTAGAATATAAAGCCAAGAATATATATGATATTTTAGAGTTAACAGTTGATGAAGCTTATATATTTTTTTCAGAGAATAATGAAACAAAAAAAATATCCGATTTAATCAGGCCATTGGCAGATGTAGGTTTGGGATACGTTAAATTAGGTCAATCTTCAAATACATTAAGTGGCGGCGAAAGTCAAAGAATAAAACTTGCATCATTTTTAAGTAAGGAGAAATCTTTTAAAAAAACAATGTTTATTTTTGACGAACCCACAACCGGATTACATTTTCATGATATAAATAAGTTATTAAAGTCATTTAATGCTTTGTTAGACAGAGGTCATACTATTGTAATAATTGAACATAATCTCGAAGTAATAAAATCGGCTGATTACGTTATTGATTTAGGCCCTGAAGGAGGTGATAAAGGAGGTTGTCTTTTATTCGAAGGTAGTCCCGAAGACCTTGCTAATTGTAAAGAATCATATACAGCAAAATATCTGAAAGAAAAATTACATAAATCCTGATTTCATTTTAAATGAAATTAATGATAAAACCGGATAATCTAATAATTTGATTTAGAGATAATAGTTTTTAAAAAATTTATAAACTCTCATTATTTTTTTATAAATTTATCCGCTTAAAGTATTATTACTTTATTTAACAATAATTTAGTATTAACATTAAAATTATTTAAAATGGGATTTTTTAACAAAATGAAAAACAAGGCTAAAGATTTGAAAGATAATATTAAAGATGAGTTTTTTGATGATGAAGAAAAGGAAAAGGATGAAGAAGTATCAGCAAAGGAAGATGAGACAGAAGAAGAATCAGAAATTGAAGAGGAATTTGAGGATGATGAAGACGATGATGACGATGAAGATGACGATACTGATGTGACTGTAATGCCTACCGGTTGGGAACAATATTCTGACGAAGAAATCTTAGGTAAAATATCAGTGGTAGCATTAGAATACAGTCAAAGAGGTGAAGATGAAAATTATTTGAGAGAAGAGGGTTTACAAAATGAGGATCATTTAATGGGATTTAAAACACACTTTGAAAATGAATTTGCAGAAAAAAGAGGCATTAGTTTATACGATGTAATGGGGATTGCTACACAAGCTACACAAAAAATGATGCTTCAAAATGCCGAAGGAATGAAAGATGAGGGAGGTATTATGGAACCGGTTGAAGGAATAAATTGCGAAGATTGGGCAAAAGCAAATGCTGCTATTGCATCAGGAACTTCGCAGGATGAAGCGATTAAAATGATCGGTGTTGATCTCGCTAAATGGGATAAAGTTAATAATGAATGGACAACCAGAATGTCAAATGATACAACATTTACGATTTCTCAAGTATACGGAAATGCATTTTCTGCATCTGCAACTGGAAATTTAGGCGGTATCGCAGATATTAATGAGGAAAACTCTCCTTATGAAAAATGGGTAGAAATAAATGTTGCTCAAGGTAGATTAACATCTCAGGGAAAAGATGCTCAACAAATTTTAGCTTCATTCGGATTAACTGTTACCGATTGGTCAAATGCAAGTGCATTTTGGTCACAAAAGACGACAACGGATGTTGAAAAATATTACAAAGAAGATGTCAGATTAACACCGATTTACGAAGAAAAATACAAAGCAGGAAGTGTTCATGATGATATAGAATTTTAAATTTTTACAGATTGATATAAGGCTGTCTAAAAAAGTCATTTTCTCACGCAAAGTCGCAAAGACATATTGTGCAGATAATCTGCCATATACGTTTTTTATCTTTCCGAAAGAAGACAATTTATTTTGCTTTTAAGACAGCCTCTTTTTTTATTGTTTAGGCTTAGTAACGAAATAAAACCATGAATGAACAAGAACAATTGGTTGAACTGAAAAAAATAGTTCAAAATTTTGAAGAAAAACATAAGCGAGTTACAGAAATTGCAATAGACAGCCCAAAAGGCGGAGATCAAAATTGGTTTAATATTCTGGAAGAATATGATATTCAACCTGCAAGTGAACAGCAAAAAAACTATTATTATTCTTCGGGAATGCCTGTTGCAAAAGGTGCATTACCTGTTGAATTGCGTAAGGTTTATGGAGCGATAAGATTTGAGACGATTAAAGAGTTCAGAGATAAATTCCGAGATATTGAACTTGAACTTGATGCAGATTTTTACTGGGATGATTTTAATGATATATTGAAGCGTTTTATA
>JAUVIG010000584.1 GCA_030592825.1 Chlorobiota bacterium
AATTATTTATCTTTGGGGCTTAATTTTAAAATTTCATATCATGTTAAAAAAGATAATATTATTTGTACCTGTATTTATTATATTATTTACTTCCCAAATAAGAGCTGATGAAGGAATGTGGATTCCTTTATTTCTAAATAAGTATAATATTGAGGATATGCAAAAAAAGGGTTTCAAGCTCACTGCGGAAGATATCTACAGTGTCAATAAAGCAAGTATGAAGGATGCAGTAATGATCTTTGGCAGAGGTTGTACGGCGGAACTTATTTCAGATCAGGGACTTATCATTACAAATCATCATTGCGGATTCAGCAGAATTCAATCACACAGTTCATTAGAACATGATTATTTAACACACGGATTTTGGGCAATGTCTAAAAAAGAAGAACTCGTGAATGAAGGCTTAACCGTTACTTTCCTCGTCAGAATGGAAGATGTAACAGAGAAAATTTTGAAAGGAATTAATGATGGAATATCAGATGAAGAAAAAGATAAAAAGATTGAAGAAAATATGAAGATGACAGAAAAGGAAGCAGGAAAAGATAACAATTATAAGGTTGGTGTAAAATCATTTTTTTACGGAAATCAATATTTCCTTTTTGTTGAGAAAATATATAAAGATGTAAGGTTGGTAGGTGCTCCTCCTTCATCAATCGGTAAATTCGGCGGAGATACTGATAATTGGATGTGGCCCCGACATACCGGAGATTTTTCTTTATTCCGTATTTATGCTGATGAAAATAATGAACCTGCTGAATATTCGGAAGATAATGTACCATATAAGGCGATCAAACATTTTCCGGTTTCATTAAAAGGTGTCAAAAAGGGAAATTTTACATTGGTCTTCGGTTATCCCGGAAGAACTCAGGAATATTTGACTTCTTATGCCGTAGATATGATAAAAAATAAAATAAATCCGCATCGTATTAATATTCGCAAAAATGTAATTGATATTATGTCAGCTGATATGGAAAAATATCCTCAAATCAGAATACAATATGCTGCAAAATATGCAAGAGTTTCAAATTATTGGAAAAAATGGTTAGGAGAAAACAGAGGTTTGGCTATTATGAATGCCGTTGAGAAAAAACAACAAACAGAGAAGCAACTGACAGATTGGATTAACGGAGACAAAGACAGAACGGCTAAATACGGAGAGTTATTACCGAAATTTAAAAATATATATGAAGAATATACACCTTTCTTTTTGGCAGAGGAATATTTTTATGAAGCAATTTGGCGTATGGAATCTGTTAAATTCAGTTCAAAAATGGCATCACTACTTAAAAAAGGCGATAAATTTACAACTGAAGACATAGAAAGTATAAAAAAATATGCTGAAAAATTTTTTAAAGATTACAATTTTGAAACAGATAAAAAAATATTTAAAATATTGTTGACTTTATATTACAGAAATGCCGGACAGAACTTTCAACCCGAAATATTAAATTTCATTAAACCTATAGATCATTTTGGAATAAATGCTGAATATGCAATAGAATATTTCACTGACTTTTATTTTAAAGAGACTTTTTATTTATACGAAGATAAATTCAATGATTTTATAGAGAAATACAGTTACGGCTCTGAAAATGAATCAAAGATCAAAAACACACCGGCATATAATTTCTTTTATGATTTTATGGATGTTTATTATACAAAGATCATTCTGTCAGAAAAATACACTTCAAAGATTGAGAGGCTAAATCACACCTATATGAAAGCATTAACGGAAGCAGATACAAATAAGATATTTTATCCGGATGCCAACTCTACTTTAAGGATATCATACGGGCAAGTAGATACTTATGAGCCTAAAGACGGTGTAAGATACCGGTATTATACAACTTTGGAGGGAGTAATTGAAAAAGATAATCCGGATATTTATGATTATGATGTGCCGGATAAATTAAAAGAATTATACAAAAATAAAGATTACGGCAGATATGCCGAGAATGGGAAGATGCATGTTTGTTTTATTGCTTCTAACCATACTTCCGGAGGAAATTCCGGCAGCCCGGTTGTTAACGGAAACGGAGAACTAATAGGAGTTAACTTCGATCGCAATTGGGAAGGCACCATGAGCGACATCATGTACAATCCCGATCAATGTCGAAATATATCTTTGGATATCCGCTACGTTCTTTTTATCATTGATAAATTTGCCGGTGCATCACATTTGGTTGAGGAGATGACTATTGTGAAATAAAATATAAAGATATTGTTGAAAGAGACGCCCTGCCGGTGCGTCTCTACAATGGACAAAAATTTTATAATATGAAAAGTGTAATTTTATCCATCTTATTTGCAATTATTTTTTTAAATTATAGTATTGCCCAAAATTTGAGTGCATGGTATAAACTTAATGAAGAAGTGGTTTATGTGAATAATACTGATGATTGTTGGTTTTATTTTAAAATACCTGCTGATACTATTATAAAATCAGATGAATTCGAAAGTGTGTTTTTTACAAAGAAAGGTGAAACCTTTCAAATTTTGAAAAAGCCTTTATCATTAAAACAGAACAAAAAGAAATATTATGCAAAAAAGG
>JAUVIG010000211.1 GCA_030592825.1 Chlorobiota bacterium
AACTATTTAGCTGCAAACAGTTATTATTCATACATCAATACTAATGATTTTATTGAACAAGTATTCGGTAAAAAGGAAAATAAAAATTCTACAGGTGCTCAAAAAAGGAATTCGGGGATTTGTTCTGCTTTTGGACCTGACTTTTCAATAGTTATGGGTGCTTTGAATGCTCTGGCGGGATTTCAAATTACAAATGCTTTAGGAGGGGAGTTATCATTTCGAAAACTTGTATCTCACTATATAAATGGTGAAGGAGAAGATTATATATTATCTGAAATTGCCTTTAACAATCTTATTACTACTTTATTGAATTATGAAGAAAGAACGATTATTAATTTTGATAATATTAGACATTCTGGTTATAAAGATTTATTGGTTTTAGAATTTAGTGCTTATGATACAAAATATGAGAATACCGTTGGTTCAGGAGCTTTGTATTTTCAAATAGGAAAAGGAGCAGTAGGTTATTCTGACCAATGGAATTTTGAAAGACAAAACGGCGGTAGGCCTCAAGACGGAGAAATCAAAACATGGATAGGTTCATTAATGCCAGGAACACCGTTTTGGGTTCTCTACGGTATTTATCCTCCGATTCAATACAGACCAACTCATTAACGAAAATATTATGAGAAAATTAAAAAAGAAAAGAAGCAGAAATATTATTATTTTTATAATTGTTTTCAGTTCTATACTACTTTTTTTTGCATACAGATATTATCATGACAGTACATTTGTTGAAAAAAATATGATAGAATATACAGAAATTAAAAAATATATTGTTACTGTAAACTATTATGATAATTACCAAAGTTATATTGAAGTTCTTATTTCAATTCATGATAAAAATAAACTATTAAAAAAATATAATTTTGAAAATTCTCTAAAAAAATTGAAAGGAAAAATACAACCTGAATTTATCTCCGAAAAAGATGAGTTCATATATTGTGTAATACAAAGAGCTAAACTATCATATAGATATATAATAATTGCATTAGAAAAAAACGGAAATATTTTGCAAGTTTACGAATATTATGGATAAGTTCTCCCGCTGGTGCTCGTTTGTAACGAGTGCTCTGACCAACGTAGTTTATAAAAAACAAAAATAAAAAGCTGGTGTTAAGCGTAGAATTTTTCTACGCTTTTCTTTAATTAAAAGCAGATTTTATCTTTTGTTTTTAACCGGTATAATACAGGGAACACAAAAACGAGCTGTACTGTCTGTTGCTGTTTAAAATAATACCAAATTATAAGACGCTTGCCGGTTGGTTTTGGGTTTAGAAATACGGTAAATTAAAACGATTGGTAAAATGCTTAATGTTAGTTGCTTTGGTGTTTTATAATTTTTATTATGTTATAACAGCTTTGAGTTTGGGGGATTGAACGAGTTGAGTTATTTTATTCTTTGCTTCCAAATATTAGGGTCTCTGCTTGTTCCGGTAACAGCATGAACTTTAATAATTTTATCAAGCTCATTAACAGTAAAATGTATCATATAAGGAAATTTTCTTATAGGTAAACATCTTACATTTTCATATCTTATTTGAAAATAAGGATTAATTTTCAAATGTTTTAAATGTTTTTTTACTTCGTTGTAAAATTTTCTGCCTAAACCCTTTTGTTGTGAATTATACCA
This sequence comes from Chlorobiota bacterium, assembly GCA_030592825.1. Lineage (GTDB taxonomy): Bacteria > Bacteroidota > Bacteroidia > Bacteroidales > JAADGE01 > JAADGE01. The sequence goes on from JAUVIG010000211.1 coordinate 1,634, forward strand.
TGCAACGGCATCTTGGATATCTAATTGAACTTCCGGTTCGATTTGTATTTTATACTTCATTTAATCAAGAATGAAATTATCTTTAACACTATCCCAGTCCAATAATCGTTCAGGATTTTCTTTTGACTTTTTCATTCTTTCCATGACAATTTTTTTATGTTCTTCAGGAATGTCAAAATCTTCTTGAATATTTACAAAATCCATACTTTCAATTAGTTCAACAAAGAAAGGAAACTTATTATCTTGTATGTTTAAGGTTATCTGTTTCATTTTTTATGTATATGCTTGTTTCGCTTTAAAACCACGTAAAACGGTATCAATGAAAAAAAACATTTTATCTTTTACATCCGGAGTTAAATCTTGAATATCTTTTTGCTCCCTTAACTCTGATATTATTTTACCTGTATTCATATCTTATAAGATACAAAAATGTACTATAATTAAACTATATGACAAATATACGTAAAAAAAAGATATAATAATATCTTATGTGCCCATTTCAAATGATTTTTAAAATACAGCGTCCCAATATCGGGATCCTTTTTGTTTAGTATTGTACCGTCTTGCATTATCTCTGATATCATTTGATGCAACAGGTAAAATAACAGGTTTATAAATCATAATTCTTTTTCAATTTCATCCATAGCAGTATCAAAATCTAAAACCTGTTCAGGATTATTTTTATAATCTGACAGCCTTTCATCTAATATATCTTTTTGCCATTGATGAATTTCAATTTCATCATTTTGTAAATCTGTCAATTTTTCAATTAATGAAATATCTTGTAATTGAGAAATCCAATTAATTAAACTTAATTTTTTTTCTTGTATATCTTGTACTTCCATAGTTCTTGATTTTATAATGCCGCAACATTTTATTAAAAAAATCTTTGAATTTTTGTGTAGCAATCCCTTATCCTTTCTTATTTTTTAATATTTCGATATATATCCGTTTCACATAACAATTTATTACAAAAATAGGCTAAAAGCAAATAAAAAGCAAATAATTATTAATGCTTTGCCCGGTTTATATAATTTTTAGAATACAGCGTCCTAATATCGGGACAATAAGATTTAGAGTTTTTTTTAGAGGGTTTGAGTTAAATTTTTAATATTTGTGAAATTCAACTAAATTTGTTTAAAATTATTAAATATAAACGGATGAAACATTCATACTTAATCTTAAACACACAAGAGAATGATTAATGCACATTAGAAACTTGCTGTGAAATAAGATTTTAGCCTGCGAATGTTCCTATATGACCTTTGAAAATAATAAAAATATACATATGAAAAACACTATAATATTTATACTGTTTATAAACATGTTCGCTGCTTCATGCAACTCACAAAGCTCTGATAATAAGACAAAGGCAAATGATTCTTCAACAGTTGAAACAAATATCATCAAAAAAATTGAACCGCAGGAAACGGCAAAATATCCCAATGTAAAATCAATTCCGGTTCCCGTCGGTTATAAAAGAATTGAAATTGCACCCGGCTCATTCGGTGATTATTTAAGAAATTCGGAATTAAAAACCAAAGACAATAAAGTGTATTTACATACCGGAAAACCGAAACGGAACCAGTCGGCACAATTTGCTGTTTTATTAATAGATATAGGCACAAGAGACCTGCAACAATGTGCAGATGCTGTTATGCGATTGAGAGCTGAATTCCTATATGAGCAAAAGCAATACAATAAAATACATTTTAACTTTTTATCTGACGGAAAACCGAGATATTTCAATGATTATGCAAAAGGAGACTTTTCACATAAAAAGTTCAGGAAATATATGAATTATATTTTTTCATATGCTAATACCTCATCTTTAAAAAATGAACTCAAAAAAGTAAATTCAACTGAGGATATTCAGATCGGAGATGTTTTTATTCAAAAAGGAAAACCATACGGACATGCAATAACAGTAATGGATATTGCAAAGAACGAATCGGATGAAATCATTTTTTTATTGTCGCAAAGTTATATGCCGGCTCAGGATATTCATATTTTGAAAAATCCTGAAAATGAAGCATTTTCACCATGGTACAAAACAAAAGAATCCGGAAATCTTTATACTCCCGAATGGACATTCACTTTTAATGATCTTATGAGATTTTAATTTATTTTACTTCCGGAATAATAATTGTCAATTCTGCTCCTTCTTTATAAACAGAATCAATTTTAATTTCTCCTGACAGTAATTCAACTGCTCTGTTTACAAGTGCTAAACCAACACCCATCCCCCTATATAAAACATTTTCTTTATCAAATTTTCGCATGAAATCATATACATGAGAAATCACATCTTCTTTTATACCGACACCGGTATCTTTCACTTTTATACACAAGCTGCCGGCATCAATTCCATTAACCTCAACAGTTATTGTTCCTTTTTCGGTAAATTTAAATGCGTTTTCAATTAGTTCTTTAATTATGCTGTTTAATACAAATTTGTCACATACAAATAATTCAGGTAAATTCTTATAATCAATGTCAAACTCAATATTGATGTCTTCCTTTTTTAAAAAACTTTTTCTGTTAAAAATCATTTGTTTTATTTCATCAAAATAATCTTCAAGTTTGATACTTTCAATATTTATCTCATATTGTTCCAACTGAAACCTTGAGAAAATAACAAGTCTGTCAATTGTGTTTACCAGATCGTCCATTCCTTTATGTATTCCGTAAAGATATTCAGGTTTAAAGTTGAATTTATCTTTTGCTATAATTGATGAAAATCCGGAAATTGCATTCATTGGTGTTCTTACCTCATGAGACAAGTTTTCGAGAAACTCTGTTTTTAAACGATCACTTTCTTTAGCAGAAACCAATGCTTTATTGAGTTCTGTTGTTCTTTCATCAACTAATGTTTCAAGCTCATTTTTATAAATCTCTAATTTTTCGTTTTGATTTCTGATTTCTTCATATTGAGATTCAATCTTTTCTTTATATTCTTCTAATGAAATATTTTGCGAACTTATCTCTTCATTCTTACTTTTTAATAATTGATTAGCATTTTTAAGTTTTTTATAAGAATAAATAATCAGAAAAACAACAAAAAGCATTAATATCAACACAGAGCCGACAGAATAGTTCAAAAGTTTTTGTCTCTTTATTTTTATTTCATTAATTTGTTTATCTTTTCTCAAAACAATATTTTCCCTTTCAGTTTCCGCCAAGTTATATTTTCCCTGAATTTCAGAAATTGCTTTATTTTTTTCTTTACTGAATACGCTGTCTTTTAATTGAGAATATTTTTTATAATAATCCAAAGCACTTTTATAATTGTTTCTTGCCGAATCTAATTTTGATAAATACAAATAACTGTCAATTATATATTCTTTATATCCGATTTCTTTACAAATTTCCATACCGAGAGATAAAGCTGATTCTGCAGCACCATACTTTTTTTGATTTAAATATATATTCCCTAAAATTAAATATGTTTCGGCTCTGCCGGCTTTATCACCCGTTTCCGAATAAATTTTATTTGCTGTCTGAATATTGTTAAAAGCTTCTTGATATTTTTTTTGCAGTAAATATATTTCACCCAAATTAGTATGGGCATTTCCAATCTCATTTTTAAAATTATATTCTTTAAAAATAGTTAAGGCCTCTTTTAAAAAGGCAATTGATTTATCAAAATCTTTTTTTTCTTTATATATCAATCCGATATTTGCAAGAGTATAAGACGTACTTTTTCTGTTTCCTGTTTTTTTATTAATATACAAAGACTTAGTGTAATATTCAATTGCTTTATCATAATCTTCGAGAGCCATATATATTATTCCGATATTGTTTAATGCAAAAGAAATACGCAATGAATCTTTCTTTAATTCGCTAATTTCAAGCGATTTGAGATAATATTTCAATGCTTCATCATATTCTGATTTTTTTCTGTAAACAATACCGATACTTATATATACAATACTGATATATTTAAGATCTTCGGTTTTTTCAGCTTCTTTTAAAGACAGAAACATATATTTCAAAGCTTTATCATACTCCGATTTTCCGGAATAAGCAAGCCCAATCATTCTGTATGCAAATACTTTACCTATACAATAATTAATATCGTTGCTGATTTGTAAGGATTTGTTTGCGTACTTAAATGTGCTGTCGGGATCAGAATGATAAAAATGATATGCAATTTTATTCAATAATGAAACAGTTGCAGTGTCTTCTTTTGAGTCTTTCAATAATGCTTTAAGACTGTCAATCTCTGATTTATTTTGACTCATCAGATTAGAAGTAATAAAAAGGAATAATATGACAATTAAGCATTTTTTCATAAAGACAATTTATTTGTCGGAACTGTTAATATAAATGTACTTCCCTCGCCTACTTTTGATTGCACTTGTAAAGAACCGTTATTTTTTAGTGCAAATTCTTTACAAACAATCAAACCTAAACCTGTTCCTGTCTCACTTTCAGTACCCCTTGTTGAAATACTGTGATCAAGTTTAAAAATCTTTGATAACTTTTCCTTCTTAATTCCAATACCTGTATCAATTACTAATATATTAATTCTGCCTGTCTCAGTTATTTCAGATTTTACGGTTATTTTTCCTCCTCTTTCAGTAAACTTAATTGCATTAGAAATGAGATTTCTGATAACAGTAGCAAACATATATTCATCAACAAAAATTTCAATTTCAGGATTAATTGTTAATGATAATGAAATATCTTTCGATTTAGCAGCCCCTCCGTTAATTTCAACACATTCATTAACAAGTCCGAGTAAGTTATATTTATCCGGTTGAAATTTAATTACTCCTCTTTGAACTCTTGCCCAATTTAAAAGGTTTTCTAACAAAACATATGTTTTTTGTGTAGATTCATAGATATATCTCGCATATTTTTCTGCATTTGAAAAATTTCCTTTTGATGTTTGATTCAATAATAATTCTGAAAATCCTAAAATTGATTGGAACGGATTTTTAAGATCATGGGCAAAAACAGAGAAATATCTATCCTTTGTTTTATTAGTTTTTTTTAACTCAAAAGCTAATTCGCTTAATTTATCTCTTTGGGCAGCTATTTCAGTTCTTTGATTAAGAATTGCCTTGTTTTTTTTGTTTAATAATTTATTTGCTTTGTTCTTTTTTCT